>CAWUWQ010000334.1:0-7982 GCA_963926065.1 uncultured Algoriphagus sp. | reverse complement strand
ATGTATCTCTATGCTCCGCTAGCTCACCGTCTAGGATTGTATTCCATCAAATCAGAATTGGAGGATTTGTACCTAAAGTTTACAGATACAGATACCTACAAGGAAATTGTATTCAAAATTAATGAGTCCAAATCCTACCGGAATAAGTTTATTAAAAGTTTTATTCAGCCTATAGAAGATGAGCTGGTACGTCAAGGATTAAGTTTTGTGATCAAAGGAAGACCAAAGTCGGTCTATTCCATTTTCAACAAGATGAAAAAACAAGGAATCCCATTCGAGGAGGTCTACGATCTTTTTGCAGTACGAATTATTTTGGGGAGTGATGCCGAAAATGAAAAGGCTGACTGCTGGCAGGTGTATTCCATCGTTACAGATTTTTATCGACCAAATCCGGATCGCCTTCGGGATTGGATCAGTACTCCAAGATCTAATGGGTACGAATCACTCCATACTACTGTAATGAGTAATACAGGCCAATGGGTCGAGGTGCAGATCCGAACCAACAGAATGGATGATATCGCTGAGCGGGGATATGCTGCTCATTGGAAATATAAGGAAAAAGAAGGCACCAAAGCTCCAAAAGGACTGGATGATTGGATTACTAAAGTTCGGGGATTGTTAGAGTCCAACGATGGTAATGCGATCGAATTCATGGATGATTTCAGAGGTAACCTTTTTCACGAGGAAGTCTTTGTATTCACTCCCAAAGGCGAACTCAAAGTGTTGCCGTTTGGCTCAACTGCCTTAGATTTTGCATTTGAGATACATACCCAAGTAGGTGCTAAATGTATTGGAGCCAAAGTCAATCAACGCCTAGTCCCTATTTCGCATAAGCTAAAAAATGGGGATCAGGTAGAAATACTGACTTCCAATAAGCAGAAACCTACAGAAGACTGGTTGTCGATTGTGGTCACTTCACGTGCTAAAGCTAAGATTAAGGATGCGATCAGGGAGGAGAAAAAATCAGCAATTCTTGATGGAAGGGAAATTGTGCAGCGAAAGCTCAAGCAAATGAAAATGGAGTTTACTTCTGAAAATATCGAAAAACTTCGCGCATATTTTGAGTTGAAGACCGCGAATGAATTTTATTATCGGGTAGGAAACGGGACGATTGACCCAACTACGATCAAATCATTCAAAGAGTTTAAGGAATCTCAAAAACTCAAAAACAGAGGAACTCATGAAAAGGTAAAGGACGAATCTTCATTTACCAAAGAAATAAAAAGCCTCAAAGGTCCTGATCATGATCAACTCTTGATAGGGGAGGACATGGATGTGGTTGACTATGTCTTGGCAAAATGCTGTAATCCGATTCCTGGGGATGATGTGTTTGGATTTGTCACAGTGAATGAGGGGATCAAGATCCATCGAACTTCTTGTCCAAATGCCCTCGAACTGCTTTCTAATCATGGTAATCGTGTAATTAAAGCCAGATGGACTAGCCAAAAAGAGATTGCTTTTTTAGCAGGGTTACGGATAGTGGGAACTGATCGGGTGGGCTTAATTAATGATCTAACCAAAGTAATTTCAAATGAATTGAAAGTAAATATGAGATCCATAACGGTTGACTCTGATGCTGGAATTTTCGAAGGAACAATTAAATTATATGTAAACAACACGGGTCATTTGGATAAATTAATCACCAACCTTACAAAGGTCGAGGGCATTTTGAAGGTGGCGAGGTTTGATTGATCCAATGAATCATTTATACCATAGTAGAGTTATATTTGAAAAAAATCGCATAAAATGCCTTTAAATATTGCCCATTTCGAAGAGGTTAAGAAAATTTTTACCGCTTACCTCGAAACTCAAAAGCTCAGAAAAACTCCCGAGCGCTATGCCATCCTAGAAGAGATTTATAGTCGTGGAGGTCATTTTGATGTAGAGTCACTTTACATCAGTATGAAAAATAAGAATTACCGCGTGAGTAGGGCTACAGTATATAATACGCTTGATCTTCTCGTAGAATGTGATCTGGTTACAAAGCATCAGTTTGGTAAAAATCTAGCTCAGTTTGAAAAATCATATGGCTTCAAGCAACACGATCATCTAATCTGCGTGACTTGCAATGAGGTCTTGGAATTCTGTGATCCAAGAATCCAAAACATCCAAAATACCGTAGGAGAAATATTGAACTTCAAAGTATTGCATCATTCCTTGATTCTTTATGGAAGTTGCAACAACGATAATTGTCAAAATAAAATAACAAAGACCTCATGAAACTTACATTCAACACCTCCAAAGACGATTTAGCAAATTACCTTTTTATTCAAGGCGATTTGATCGGAGATGAGGTGGGGCCAAAACTGGTTGAAATAGTGTCTGATGCGATCCAAGAAGGAGCAAAAAATTTTGTGGTTGACTTGGACGAAGTGAGGTATATCAGCTCAAGCGGAATAGGCCTACTAATCACTATGCTTACCAAGATGAGAAATATTGGAGGTGAAGTTTACCTTACAGCACCTTCAGAGCATGTCAGAAAACTCTTAATCATCACCAAGCTGAATAATATTTTTACAGTCTTTGACTCTGTGGAAGAATTTAAGAAGTCATTGACTACCTAAGACATAGCCATAGTCCAAATCTTTAAAATGGTGCCCATAGACCTATTCTGATAATAAAGATCTGTCAATCCTTGGTTTTCTATGGGCTTATCGCAAATTTCACGCTTCAAAAAGACTTAGTAAACCGTTTAGACCGAACATCAAATGAAGATGGATGTACTTCTGGGTCTCCAGTGGGGAGATGAAGGAAAAGGAAAAATTGTAGATGTTTTAGCTCCTAAATATGAGATCGTTGCACGATTTCAAGGCGGGCCAAATGCTGGACATACATTAGAATTTGATGGGATTAAGCATGTCCTTCATCAGATTCCATCAGGGATATTTAGACCTCAAATTCTCAATATTATTGGGAATGGGGTAGTATTGGACCCCATTGTTCTAAAAAAGGAAATCGATGGATTAGGTAAATTCTCCATTGACTACATGAAGAATTTGGTAATCTCTAAGAAGGCTACAATCATAATTCCTACTCATAAGCTCTTGGATGCAGCAATGGAAACTGCCAAAGGGGATAAAAAAATTGGTTCTACACTGAAAGGAATTGGACCAACTTACCAAGATAAAATTGGCAGAACTGCCTTACGCGTTGGTGATATCTTAAATCCTGATTTCAAAGAGAAATATCAAGCTTTAGTCGAAAAGCATAAAACAACACTTTCGTTTTATAATCATCCGACTGATGCGCTACCAGAAATGGAGGACCAGTTTTTTGCTGCTGTAGATTTTTTCAAAAAGCTGAATCTGATTGATAGTGAATATGTCGTTAACGACGCTTTAGCTTCAAATAAAAGAATTTTAGCTGAAGGTGCGCAAGGTTCACTTTTAGATATTGACTTTGGTTCCTATCCATTTGTGACAAGTAGTAGCACTATGACTGCTGGGGCATGCACCGGATTAGGTGTAGCTCCGTCCAAAATAGGAGAGGTCTTTGGCATCTTCAAAGCTTATTGCACCCGTGTAGGTAGTGGGCCTTTTCCGACTGAGCTTTTCGATGATACGGGAGAGGCAATGCGGAAGGAAGGAAATGAATTTGGAAGTACCACTGGTCGACCGCGCAGATGTGGTTGGTTAGATCTTCCGGCTTTGCGTTACTCAATTATGATCAATGGGGTCACGCAGCTATTTATGATGAAAGGCGACGTACTTAATATTTTTGAGGAAATCAAAATATGTACGCACTATGAATTACCAACAGGTGAGCGCATTGATCGCCTGAGTTTTGAGATTTCTGATTTGGACGTGAAGCCAGTATATCAGTCGATGAAAGGTTGGAATACGTCCTTAAAAGGAATTAGAGACTATGATGACTTTCCAATTGAATTAAAAGACTACGTAACTTATTTAGAAAATGAGCTGGGAGTTCCAATTAAATTAGTCTCCATCGGTCCGGACCGAGAGCAAACTATATTGAGATAAAAAATTAAAGCCTTTCAACACAAATTGAAAGGCTTTTTTGTGTACTTAGATTTCCAATCATATTTTTGATATTTAACGAACCCAAAAAATCTAAGATGCGATATCTATCGCTTATTGTTCTTTATTTAGTCACCATTCAAAATTCCTATTCTCAAATAGGATTCCCTTATTGTGAGCCTTTTGATGGCTCCTCGATTCAGGCATCAACGGTATTTGGTGGCAATGCCAGATTAATCGATGGGGTTTTACGACTCACAGAAAATCAAACTAACCAGCGTGGTCATGTGTATATAGATATACCTTTCCCTTCTGTATTCGGGATCAAGACTTCTTTTGAATATTTTAGCTATGGTGGAGATGTTCTAAGTAGAGCAGATGGTATTTCTTTTTTTCTTTTTGATGCCGATGTGCCAGTATTTACTGCTGGGGGATTCGGTGGTTCTCTAGGCTATGCTCAAAGAGGAAATGATCCAGGCTTGTCCAGAGCTTACATTGGGATCGGTTTTGATGAGTTTGGTAATTTCGGAAATACAGCTGAAAATAAAGTTGGAGGTTTTCTTGGAGCTGGTAGCGACTTAGTTTCAGATGCGATTGCAATTAGAGGCCCAGGTAACGGTACTTCTGGCTACGCTTTTTTGGTTGGGCGCAAAACCATGTCCATTGGCATGGATGGGCTCAATCCAGGGGGGCAATTCCCGATCAGTTCTGGAGGCACGGGAACTAACCGAGTTACAGATCCGAATCAGCCGGGATATCGAAAAGTGTTTTTAGAGCTTCAGCCAAAACCTGATAAAACCGGATATTTTGTAACCTTGCAAATGATGGTGACAACTGCCACAGGACAGCCTCGGATGGTCACTATTTTTGATAGGCCGTATGATTTTCCAGCCCCAAAAAACCTTAAAATTGGATTTGCAGCTTCCACAGGAGGGTTTACTAATTATCATGAAATTCGAAATTTACAAGTTGAAGTGTCCAATGATGAGGCTTTGGAAGATCCAAAAGGGGTAGATTTTGATGAAATTGCTTCCTGTGAAGGGCAGGAAAATACCTATTTTATCACAGATGAGGAGGTGGTTTTACCAAATGAAAGTAGCGTGATTCGCTGTCTGCAGTTTTATGCTTCCTTGGAAGATATTGAGGAAGAATCCGGAGACATCTGCTCACAAGCCAAGTGCAGAGATGAAAATAGGGTCTTGGAACTTCCTCAGGGTACTTTCCGGGCAGGGGATGTAGGAGGAGATTTTACTTTTTTTCCAAACCCGGGATTTGCAGATCAGCAAGTTACTGTTTACTATAGCTTGACAGATTCCTATGGAAAAAGCTCTTCAGGAAATTCGATGACTCTGACGATTCAAGAATCACCCGAGCCAATTAATCTTCGCATTTCTGGAGATCAAGAATCTCAAAATGATGAAATACGACTTTGCCAAGGAGAATCCGTGTCTTTGATTGGGTTGGGGGAAGAAGCATATTTCCGCTTCGAATGGTTTAGAGATGGGCAATTAGTGGAGAGTGCAGTACAAAACATCTTTACCGTCTTCGAATCTGGCGAATACCAGATCGTTGGTTACAACCGTAAAAATTGCCCTGCCAAATCCAATATAATCAAAGTCGACTACCCGGAATTACCACTATTTATAATCTCTAATCCCACAGTAGGCTGTACACCAGGTCAATCAGTAGATGTTACCACCGCTATTTTAGATTTTGACTTGACTTCTTATGATTACCTATTAAAAGGTCAAGGGGAGATGTATGAAAATGAGGCATTGAGAAGTGTAGGCGAATCAGGGGGATATGAGCTTTTCGTGAAATACAAAGATTTGGACTGTTATGGTGAGCTAATACTGTTGGAAGTTATAATTCTCGACCGACCATTGGAGGCAAATTTTGATTTTGTAGTGGAAGGGACAGATATCAAAGGAGATGAGCAGGGAGGGATTTTTCCAGACGATCCGATCCAATTTACAGATCGATCTGATTCCAGAGCGGTCAAATGGGAATGGGATTTTAGTGATGGAGCTAGTTCCAATGAGAGGAATCCAGTTCATGTTTTTGGTAAAAAGGGGCAGTTTCAAGTCGAGTTGACAATAACTGATCAATATGGCTGTACACAAGCAATTACCAAACTAGTATCAATCGCCAGAAGTTATCGAATCATGTTTCCCACTGGATTTACTCCTTTGGACGGCTTGAATCAAACATTTGTACCAAAATTTAAATGGATCAGCAAACTCGAGTTTATGATTTTCAATTCTTGGGGTCAACTGATCTTCCGTACTGATGAGCTTAACACTGTAGGCTGGGATGGTAAACTCAACGGTGAGTTACTTGATTCGGGATTTTACTTTTTCAAATTCAATGCAGTAGCCATAGATGGTGAGAAAGTGGTGGAAGAGGGTAAATTTAAACTGATCAGGTAATGATTCGAATAGTTTTGCTTATTGCCCTTTCTTTTATTGGAACAGCCTTATTTGGTCAAGATGTCCAATATTCTCAATTCTATGCAAACCCACTTTATTTAAATCCTGCATTTTCAGGAGCGACAGGACTTACGAGGGTTGGTGCAAATTTCCGAACACAATGGCCATCATTGAATCAAAGCTTCGTCGCCTATTCTGCCTATTTGGACCATTTCTCAGCGCAGTATAATTCTGGATTTGGTGTTTTGATCAGCGGTGCAAAAGAGTCATTTACAGAAAGTCAGACTTTTGATCTTGGATTGGTTTATAGTTATAGGCTTAGACTCGGGGAGAGAAGTTTCCTCAATGCGGGTGCTCAGGCTAGTTATATAGCTCGAGATGCACTCTTTGGTGATGTAATCTTGGGAACCCAATTAGATATTAATCGTGGGACCATCATCGGCGAACCAGGTGAAGGGTTTGGAGGCGAAGCAAGGCAATCGGCATTTGATCTTGGATCGGGCCTGCTGTTTTATAATGATAAAGTTTGGCTCGGGCTTTCAGCTTTTCATTTATTGACCCCACAAATCAGTTACCTTATAGTAGATGGGAATCAGCTTCCCATCAAATACTCTACTCATGGCGGGATCAGGTTTGATTTAGCTCCTGGAGAGATCAATGACTTTTTCAATAATACCGATCAAGAGCGATCAGTGGCTCTGGCTTTTAATTATAAATCTCAGGGTCAATTTTCTCAATTAGATTTCGGAGCGGAGCTTTTTTTCGAACCTTTAATCTTTGGTTTGTGGTACAGAGGCTTCCCCACCAAGTATTCTTTACCGAATAATGAATCGATAATAGCCCTGCTGGGGATTAATTTAGAGTCTGGTTTAGAAGTTGGTTACAGCTTCGACTTTACAATTTCTAAGTTTGGACAGCGGAGTACAGGTGGGGCTCATGAGATATCCATCCGCTATATATTTTCATCAAATGATCCTCGCAAAAAGTACTATAGCCCCCTTCCGAGCTTTAGATATTAAGGTGGATGAAGGATAATCAAAATATTATTTTTTATTTATCTACTTCACAGTTTAATTTATTGACCCCAGGCTTATTATTCAGTGAAATTAATAGATTATTTGGATGAAATTTTTCTCCTTATCGTTCAATGGGTTAGGAGGATTATCGGAGAAAGATTTTGATCCTGCTTGCCAGAAGAAATAAAAGGGAGATATTTGCACTCCCAAACGATACGAACGGTGTCGGGGAAAAGATAAGAGGAGTTAGAGCAAGAGGGAATGAGTTTGAAAGGCGGAAAGATTTATTTAAATATTCTTTTGCTTGTTAAGAAACTTCAGTTACCTTTGCATCCCGGTTCGCAAGGAAAGGGGAATAAGAGGGATAGAAAACACGGAAATCAGGCTTAACAAGCGGGTTTTGACAATTGTCCAAAAATGTTTGGGCGGTAAGTTCTTTGAAATGATGTAAGGCGAAAAAAAATAGTAACCTGAGAAAAGAAAGAGAAGGTTTGGGCTCTTAGGGGTGCCAAGTCAAAATAGTGTATATAGTAACTTACAATGGAGAGTTTGATCCTGGC
>CAWUWQ010000333.1:0-2613 GCA_963926065.1 uncultured Algoriphagus sp. | reverse complement strand
AATCGAAGGAGATTTTTACAAAAACTAAGTGCTAGTTTCCTGGCTTCTGGAGCATTTATTGGTAATTCATCTGCTAATTTCCCGAAGTCAGTGATTGATCATTCGCTTTCCGAAACAGATTTTTGGAAAGAAGTTCGGAAGGGTTTTTCGCTAACTCATGAAAGAATTTACATGAACAATGGAACATTTGGACCAGCACCGTATGCCGTCAGTCAAGCAATGAACTCCTGTTTGGAAGAAATCAACAGATCTGGGGAATATGGAAACTTTGATGAGGAGCGAGTCATGCTCGCGAGTTTTTTAGGTATCGGAACCGATGAGCTCAGTTTGACACATAATACTACCGAAGGGATAAATATTATGGTTTGGGGTTTGCCTTTGCAAAAAGGCGATGAAGTAATACTTACCACCCATGAGCATGTGGGGAATGGCCTTCCTTGGCTCAATCGGGCTAAATTAGAAGGAATTGTTTTGCGGACTTTTGAACCTCAGGATACGCAGGAAAAGAATCTGGACGAGATTAAAAAGCTAATTAATTCCAAGACTAAGGTAATCGCAGTGCCTCACGTCACTTGTACGACTGGCCTTGTTTTTCCGATTAAAGAAATTGCTGAATTAGCAAAGTCAAAAGGGATTTATACTGCGATAGATGGAGCACATGGAGCAGGAACATTTGATTTGAATATTTCGGAATTGGGTTGTGATTTTTATGCGGGTTGTTTTCATAAGTGGTTACTTGGGCCAGCTGGGACTGGGTTTTTGTATGTAAAAAAAGGACTTCTGGATGAGCTTCAAGCGATCCAAGTAGGTGGCCATTCGGACGACGGTTGGGATATGACTACTAATCCACCGCTAATTCGTGGATTGAATCCAACTGCCCACCGTTATGATTACGGGACACAAAGTCGAGTACTTTATGTTGGTGTTGCCGCTGCGGCTAAATTTCATTTAGAAATAGGGAAAGTTAAAGTAGAATCTAGAATTCGGGAATTGAATGATTATTTATATATCGGACTGCAGGCTATGGGTGGTAAGATCCAAATCTTGACCCCTGCAGAAAAAGAATCCCGAATTGCCATGATTTCTTTTAAATCAATACACATGAGCTATCAAGAAATAGCAAAAGGTCTGTCAAATGAAGGCTTTCGGATCAGACAAGTCGCTGAAAGTGGGGTGAATGCGATTCGAGTATCCACACATATCTATAATTCAAAAGCTGAAATAGATTCTTTATTAGCTTCAGTAGAAAAGGTATTAGGGTAAATTTGATTTGGAAAATAACACTATGAAAAACGATATAACATTAGCTGAGGCTCAGGCTCAAGTGGATGAATGGATTAAGACTGTTGGTGTTCGATATTTTAATGAACTCACCAATATGACCATTCTGATGGAAGAGGTGGGTGAGTTGGCGAGAATCATGTCTCGAACCTATGGCGAGCAATCCTTCAAAGAGTCAGATAAAGGCCGAGACCTTGGAGATGAGATGGCGGACGTGCTTTGGGTATTGATCTGCCTAGCTAATCAGACTGGAGTAGATCTTACAGAGGCGATGAAAAAGAACTTTGAAAAGAAGAATATCCGAGACTTGAACCGTCATAAGGATAACGAGAAACTGAGGTAAATCAATATGATTATCCGCAATGATGCCAGCAACCTTATGTATTTTGCTTTTCTAGACGGAAGACCGTTGACCGATGCTGACCAAATTCAGTTCTTACCCTAATTTTCCAAGTGCCATTTCTATCTACTGGTAAAAAAGCGGATATACATTTAAATTAAATATACCGGCAAGAAGCTAATGCAGGCGTTACTATACGACTTTAAGATAAAAAGTCATTTCTAAATAAACCCCTAAATATGAGATTGCAAGGAAAAATAGCCATCATAACCGGAGCTACAAGTGGTATGGGAAAGGCCATGGCCGAACGATTTGTCAGCGAAGGCGCTTCCGTAATTTTGAGCGGTCGTGATGAACTTCGAGGTAAGGATTTGGAAAAAAATCTAATTCAACAGGGCGGAAAGGCAGTTTTTATTGCTGGGGATATTTCTAAGATTGCTGTGAATGAAACGCTCGTTCGGGAGGCGATTCATAATTTCGGGAAACTGGATATTGTTGTGACTAATGCAGGGAAGTTAGGAATAGGATCGGTAACGGATATTTCATTTGAAGAATGGAATGAGACCATCAGCACTAATCTGAACTCCGTATTTTATCTGAGTCGGTTTGCTATTCCTGAGATGCAGAAAAATGGAAAGGGAGTTATCCTCGCGAATAGTTCGATTGCAGCGTTTAAAAGTTTCCCCAACCATGCAGCCTATTGTGCGAGCAAAGCAGCTTTGGTTGCGTTGGTGAAAGAAATGGCATTGGATTATGGACCAACAATCCGTGTGAATACAATTTGTCCTGGTCCAGTCGATACCCCTTTTATTTGGGATTCAGCCAAAGCATTTGACGACCCTGACACCATCGTGCAGCAAACAGCCAATAATACATTGATAAAGCGCCTTGGACGTCCGGAAGATATTGCTTCGCTGGCTTTGTTCCTGGTTTCCGATGAAGCATCCTGGATAACCGGTTCGGCTTACACAATTGATGGGGGAATTTTAGTA
>CAWUWQ010000332.1:0-22099 GCA_963926065.1 uncultured Algoriphagus sp. | reverse complement strand
AAACAAGCCAACAGTGGTTTGGAGAATATGTAGGAGCTTATGCTCAGGCTGTTTCTGGTGGAGCTAATGCCGCCGCCGCACACGGCCTTGCGAGAGGATTTGCAGATCAGGGTAGATTTGTACCTGGTACTACACAATTTGACCAAGCATTGGCGGGTGTTACTTCCCGTGCTATCCCTGGAAATGCGGAAGGAGTTGGAGCTAAATTCGTTGACAAAACGAATTTGTATCACTTCGAAGGATCTTACAACTTTACGGATCAAATCAAATTTGCTGAAGTAGTAGTTGGAGCCAATTACAGAATTTATCAACTGAATTCTGAAGGGACACTATTTGCTACCGAAGAAAATGGGGATGAGTTTAACATCGCAGAATATGGTGGATATATCCAAGCTTCAAAAAAGCTTTTCAATGATAAATTCAAATTAACAGCTTCTGGACGTTACGACAAGAATGAGAATTTTGCTGGTCAGTTTTCTCCAAGAGTATCAGGAGTCTATACCGTAGGAAATCATAATTTTAGAGCTTCTTACCAGACCGGTTTTAGAATTCCAACTACACAAGATCAGTATATTGATTTAGCGACACCTCAAGCAAGATTGATCGGTGGTCTTCCATTGTTCAGAGATCGTTACAACTTTAATACAAATCCTGTTTATTCATTAGCTACGGTAACTCAATACGGCGGTGCTGTACTTGCTGGAACTCGGGATCCTGCGGTAATTCAGGCTGCAATTGCTCTAGCTACACAACTAGTAACTCAGCAAGTTCAAGCTGGAATTATTCCTCCAAGTGCAGCCCCAGGTGCTATCGCAGCATTGGTTCCTCAATTGGTTCCAGTTATTGCTGCTCAGAATAGTCAAAGTCTATTAAAGCCATATGAATTGACTGAGTTTAAGCCTGAAAGAGTTAAATCATTTGAAGTTGGTTACAAGGGTCTTTGGAGTAATAGATTACTAGTAGATGCTTATGCTTATTTCAACAGATTCGAAAACTTCATTGGTGGTCAAGTGCTTATTCAGGATAGAACTCCTAACCCTCAGAACCCAGCATCTGCTTTAGGTCTCAACCTATTGAGCTCAAATACTAGAAATGTTTTCTCTTTGCCAACCAATACATCTGAGATTATCAATTCTTGGGGTTGGGCTGTAGGACTTGATTACAAGCTTCCTAAAAATTACACTATTGGTGGTAACGTTTCCTTCAATACGCTTTCTAATCTGGCGGAATTAACTGAGACTGGCTTCCAGCCAAGCTTCAATACTCCTGAGTATCGCTATGTATTGAATTTTGCAAATCGTGAGGTTGTCAAAAACCTAGGTTTTGCAGTTGCTTACAGATGGCAAGGTGAATTTGTTTGGCAATCTTCTTTCGTAGCTCCTGCTGTATCTTCTCAGCAACTTTCAGTAATGCCGGCATTCGGAACATTTGATGCTCAGGTTAGCTACAAGTTAAAGAGTTTGAAGTCAATCTTGAAAGTGGGTGGATCTAACCTATTCAACGATGGTTACAGACAAGCTTGGGGTAACCCAACTGTTGGAACTATGTACTTTGTGAGCTTAACATTCGATGAGTTCTTGAATTAAGAATAAAACTATCAACCAAATATAAGCCATCTCGAAAGAGATGGCTTTTTTTATGATATGATCCGAAAGCGCAATATCCAATTTACCTCAAGGAAATATTCATGATAAAAACTCTTGAAAAGATCTAGGAAGAAATCTGATGATGACATGGAATTAAATCTTTTTGGACCTTCTGTTGGGTTTCGTGAGATTGCATTACTTCTAGAACTCTCTCAAAATAAGGTTGGGTATAGACCGAAAAACTTGGATTGGTTAAACCCTTAGATTTGTTCTTTGGATAATTTTTTTCAAAGCCATTAGAATGTTTCAACGCTATCTTAATTTGCTTTGGGGATAGCGTTAACTGAAATAGTTTTTGAGAATCAAAACCTAGAACATCTCGATTTTCTAAGAAAATATCCTCTACCCCTAGTTCACTAAGTCAATGATCAGGATGCCCATAGAGCCCAACTTTACTATCCTAAGAAATCAAAATATCTACTTGAATTTCATCAATCTACGTTTTGGTAATACTTTTCAAACTATCCATTCCAAGATTTTCAAATCCACTATCGGGATAAGCCAATACGTTTAATTTGGTGAAACCAAGGATTTGGAAGCTTGTCGCATTTATTTGTTTCGGATTCCCTCCAATTCAGATTTACTGTATTGTTCATCTGAATTCTTTGCTTCCTCTTTTTTCAAAGTCACATGAAAAACTTCATTCCCCTGATACAAAAGTGACATCAAGGTCCCGGAGATTGTGACTTCATCATCTGGTAGGGGAAAAAATCTAAGACTTTAATTACTTGGGCTTTGATTAATGATTTTTGATTCTGGATTTCAGAATTGTTGAGCTGATTATTGCCAATCCAAATCAAAAAAAAGGGTAGCAAAACCAATCGAAAGAATGGTAATTGCTACCCATAGAATCACTCGTTTAATTAATCTTGATTCAAGGTACTTAAGAAACTGACCAAATCGCGAAGCTCTCGCTTGGAAAGTAAAGTTCCCATTGGTGGCATGCTGGACATTGCAGTTTTTGAAGTCTTGATTTCAGATTTGGGAATAGTCTTTTCCGGTTCAGAACCAACTTTTACTACTACCGAATCTGAGTTGTCAGTCATCAGTGTACCGCTAACTTTTTCACCAGAATTCAATTCTAAATTGATCATTCCAAAACCAGGTGCAAGCCTTTTGCTGGGTTCAACAAGTGCTATAAGTAATTCCTCTCTACTAAGTTTATTGGCAATACCCGAGAGTCTTGGTCCTGCATTACCACCCATATCATCATAAGCATGGCAGCGGATACATTGTGCAGTTTGATTTTCAAAAAAGATTCCTCGTCCATTTCTAACGCTTCCTTCTGCCAGAGCTCCTTGGTATTGTTTCCAAGGTTCTCCTTCACTTTTCTCTTCCAATAATAATTTGAAATTGCTCTCCAAGTCAACGGATTTAGTTGCTTTGATCGCTTCTTCTAATTCTACCCAAGTGGCCTCAGGTAATTTCCCTGACTTAAACTGAGTTAATATCCCATCCCATTCTTTCAGTTTTGAGCTCTCTGACAATCCGCCTAAAGTCAGAAGTGCGGTTTGTTTTTCAGGAATAGATCTTTTCTGAATGATTTCAGAAAGTAAGGCCACCTTTTGTTCCTGAGGTAAATCTGTTTCTGCTAAGAAGCCCAATCCAGCTACCCTTAAGGCCTGATCTTGGTCCACCATCGCTCGCGCGATAGCTTTTCCAAGAATAGCCGAATTCATAACTTTTAAGGAATTCAAAGCAGCCACTTTTACAGAAGCTGATGGATCTGTTTTTAATTTTTCAAATAGTAAATCTTCTGTATCGGTGATAGAAAGCTTACCTAATGCTTTTACAGATTCTAGTCTTAAGTCTTCTGTGCTTGAATTCAACTGAGCAACCAATTCCTTTTTTGAAATTTCTCTGATAATTCCCGGATCACGATTCACCTCTCCTCTATATCTGCCATCTACCCGATCTACTAAAGATGGTTTGGCCCAAGTTCCCACTGCAGCGATTGCTTCTTGTTTGAGTGGAAGTGGTACGCCTGATTGTGATAGGAAGGCTAGTAAATCCATCAGATTCTCATCAGTTCCTACTCGCTGGTTGGCACTTATGATCCTTCGAACAAGTGGCTCATTTCGGAAGGTAGTTGTGCTGATTAATTTGGCTAGAGCAGGTAATGCAGTCGGTACAGAAAAATCATCGTGGATCGCTAGTGCCGCTTCGGTGACAATAAACTCGTCAGGATCATTAAGGAAAATTGCCAATTCCGGAGATTCTAATCTTCGCAAAGCGATGACAGCACCGAGGCGAACGGCCTTAGAAGGATGCGAAGAAAGGGCTGCAAGTGGTTGAACTTTTCCAATTCTGGAAAGGGCCAAAGTTGCAGCATGTCTGATGTAGGCATCTTCGTCATTATTTTCTTGGAGCAACGTAATTAGAGGCTGTAATGCTTTCTCTGAGGCTGTTCTTCCCAATGCTTCCGCAGCAAAGAATTGAACGCGATTGTTGACGTCTTTTAAGTTTGAAATTAATTCGCTCTCGGCTTTGGAATACCGAATATCACCAAGCCATTTAGCAGCTTGCGCTTTGATTTCAGGATCTTGATCTTTTAATAGCGGCACAATTACCTCTGCATAAGAAATGTCCTTAAGACGAGCCAGTTGGCTTATTCCTACGATTGCGTGAATTCTTGCAAGTTGATTGCTCTTATCTTTTAGGACTTCTTGAAAAACCTGAAAACCTTCTTTCTCTCGTTTAGCCAGCTCAAATTGGGCCTTACGACGTACTCTCATATCCTCATGATAGAGATTTGACTTCAATTCAGCTGCTTTTAGTTTTTTGAAGTCTGCTCTTAATTTCTGCTCAGTATCTGCTTGAATTGCTTTTAAATCCGAGTTTTCCTCTTCCAATTTCCATACTCGACCATAATTTTTTGTTCCCCATCCGTCTATCCAATCGGCTAAATAAAGTGCCCCATCAGGACCAAAATCCAAACCTGTTGGAAGTACACCTGAAAGTATTCGTTCAGTTTTAGTCAATTCAAAGCTTGCTCCTTTATTCTGGAGTTTGAATGCGTGAATTCCGGACCTAGCAGGACTTCCAACAAACTCAACCACAAAGAAACTATCCTTCCATTTTGATCCGAGAGCAGTGCCTGGGTTATAAACCATACCAGTGGGTCCTGAGACATAGTTTTGAATACAAGGGGTAATGAAAGCAGCCTGACCTTCCCATCTTGGGAGAAAGAGTTTTTCATCCATCCACACCTTGTATGAATTATTATCAGGGTCTCGGTATTTACCAAATTGCCAATTGGTCCGCCAACCTGAATCCGATCCATTGGTCAAATACACCAATCGTTCTTTTTCTCCGGGATGATCCCCATCATTATCTACAGAGATTAAATTGGTATGGGCATCAAAGACAAACTCGTGCGTATTTCTCACACCCATTGCGAATATTTCAAAATCACTTCCATCTGGATTAGCACGTGCAATGACTCCACGATTTGGATATTTCCATTCTTTTCCGTCAGGTCCTGTACCATTAAACCCTATATCCCCTATTCCCCAATATACTCTTCCGTCTGGGCCCATCTCTAATCCAGACATGCCATGAGCACCAAAACCTATATGAATCCCGTAACCGTGAGAAATGGAGGACTTTTCATCCATGATACCATCACCATTATTGTCCACCATGCGCCACATATCCGGGCCTACTCCTACATATAAAGCATCTTCACCCATCATGACCGCACCAGCTACGTCTGTTACCTCATCATTGAAGTCTTCTACCATCATTTGGCTTTGATCGGCATATCCATCTCCATCGGTATCTTTTAGTCGATAAATTTGTTCTTTCTGAACTGTCATATCCCGCCAGTCATGAGACCCATCTCCATTCAAATCTGCCAGCCAAGTATTTTCGGAAGATCGCTCAGGGGAAAGTTCTGCATGCAAGAAAGCGCGCTTTTCTTCAATATTTTGAAGAGAAATTGATCGTATTTCCCAGTCTTGATGGCCTCTGATATCAAATTCAGCGTCTTTTTGTCGATTGGTACGCGAGTAAATGAGCTCACCTTGATCTGTCATTTGTATCGAAATCGGATCATAAACCAGTGAGTCAACTGCCCAAATTGAGAGTTTTAATCCTTCTGATAAAACAGGAGAAACAGATGCTTCAATAGCTTTAACCTGGGCCTGAACTGTTTCTTGATCCAAAGATTTTATTCGAAGGTCTGTTTTGCTTTCTTGGCAAGAGAAAGTTAAAAGTCCTACAAATAGAAGAAACGGAATTAGTTTAATGGGGTATTTTAATTGGGTCATAGGGTTTGAAAGTTGAAATCAAGCCTTAAGATAATTAAAATCAAAAAGTTGTAAATACCATTTGTAAAATGGTGGCTAAAAAAACAAAAATCCCGACCAGAGATCGGGATTTTGTAAACTTTAACCACTAACAACCATAAAACAAAAATAATATAAATTCTAAGTTAGAATTATGTAGTCGATACGGGAATCGAACCCGTGTTTTATCCGTGAAAGGGATACGTCCTAACCCCTAGACGAATCGACCGTTATATACGCGAAAAGCATGCTTTTCCGTAAGGTTGTGCAAATATAGAGGCTTAAGATTATAATACCAATTCAGCCACAAAAATTTATTTGGTTTACTATTTAATCGATTGATCCAAAGGAATAAAATTTTACTTCGAGGGGAATAGTAATGAAAAAGCTACTTTTGATGGAGAATTAGACTAAAGGAATGTTTCAAGGAAAAGAAATTCGGGTAGCCATAAATGGCTTTGGGAGAATTGGTAGATATACTGCTAAATTAATTTTAGAAAAGGCGGAGTTCAACTTGGTTGCCATCAATGATTTAGCAGATACAACTGCAATTGCGCATTTATTAAAATATGATTCAATTCATGGGAAAGTAGCTCGGAAAATTGGACTTGAATCCAATATTTTAAGCTACGGAGATCAGGAAATTCAACTTTTCGGAATTTCTGACCCTACCCTTTTACCATGGGAGGAATTAAATATCGATTTAGTAATAGAATGTACTGGAAGATTTACGGATCGTTCAGGTGCAGAAAAACATCTTCAAGCTGGGGCGAAAAAAGTAATTATATCCGCTCCTTCTCTAGATGAAACGATCAAAATGATTGTGCTGGGTGTGAATCATACTATTCTTACAGGTGCAGAGCGGATTGTTTCCAATGCTTCATGCACCACTAATTGTCTAGCACCTATGGTGCATATCCTAGAAGAAAATTTTGGGATTATCAAGGGGTTTGCATCAACGGTTCATTCCTACACCAATGATCAAAACCTACATGATGCCCCCCATCGTGATTTGAGAAGAGCTAGAGCTGCAGCTTATTCAATCATTCCAACTACTACTAATGCTGGAAAAGCTTTAGATATCGTTATTCCTGGATTAGCAGGGAAAATCGAAGCTTCTGCCATGCGTGTGCCAGTGCCTGATGGCTCGCTGACGGATTTAATCGTAGAATTAAAACAAACAGTCTCCGCAGAACAAGTGAATGAAGTTTTTTTCAAGGCAAGTTTAGGTAAATTCAAAGGCCTTCTGGAAGTAGAAAATGACCCTATTGTCTCTATGGATATTATTGGGAATCCACATTCCTGTATTATTGACGCTGCACTTACCTCTTCAAAAGGAAATTTATTGAAATTGGTTGGTTGGTATGACAATGAAGCTGGATATGCAAATCGCTTGGTGGATTTGGCAAGAATGTTATTTAGATAATTCTTTCCTTTAGTCTTTTACCCGATTGAGGGCCAAAGCCTTTAGAATAAAGCTGGGAAGGGTGGTGTGGTTTTTACGTTTTCTTAAGTTGAGATACCATCCTATTTTTTCCATAATAGGGATTTTATAGGTCTCTACCATTTCAATCAATGTTCCATCAGGATCCTCAATGTAGGCAAAACGGCCTGCGGCATTTCCCATGTCAAACTCATTTTCGCTATCTACAGTAAACTCCACTCCTATATCTTTCAAGTTTTGTTTCAGTAAACTCATTTCATTCACGTCAAAACAGACATGAATAAACCCTAAGTCACCCCAATTACGATCCTTGAATATGTTCCTTCTGGAAGGATGATTAGTTTCGATCAATTCTATTTGAGGTTGACAAAGCAGCTTACCTACAGCCCCGCAAGGTTTTGATGATCCTTGTAGGATTACTCTTCTAAAGGCTTGATCAGGGGCTCCTAATGAATCGAAATCCTCCCAAACTTTAGAAGCATCAGCTAAGATATCTGACTGCTGAAAATGTTCCTGATAGATTGGGAGGACTTTATCTATGGAGCTCACACCCATAACCACTCCAAGTACTCCTCCGGTCAAATCTTTGTTTTGACTAAACCAAGACTTGTTTTCCACCAATTCGAAAATATTCCCAAAGGGATCTTTTACATAAAAATGCTTATCGCCAGCAGGGTTTTTACACGGTTTATTCAGCACATCAGCGTCTATTGAGAGCAAATGATCATAGGTCTTTTGGCTATCCTTACACCTGATTTTTACTGCTAAAATCCCTAAATCTGTCCATTGAAGCTTATTCTTTGATGCAAGAGGAGTTTTAGAAGTATACTGCCAAATTTCAAATCCTCCCCCTCCTTGCATATTCATTGCTAAAATAGCATGTCTGCTTTCTACTTTGCCGGCGGTATAGCGAGTCATTAATTTTGCTTCAGCACTGTCTTGAAAAATGGGAACATCCATTTTGAATGCTTTTCTATACCACGCCCAAGCTTCAGATGCATTTTCTACACCTATTCCGACTTGTTGGATCCCATTAATTTGAACTTGACTCATTTATTTAATAATTGATTTATCTTTTAATCTATTGTAATATAAAGTTTTAATCCTTTCGGGTTTTACGCCCAATCTAAAAGCAGTAAGTGCAATCAGGTTTGCCCATTGTATGGTGAGCCAGCTGTTAGTCTGATATTTCCTGTCTGATACTTTAATCGACTTTTTAATTAATTTGAATTGGGTCACTTTTTTAATGCGTCCTACAAAGTTAAAATCTTCCATGATTGTAAATTTTTCATCATAACCGCCTAATTCCTTGAAAAAAGAATGGTTTATAAAAAGGGTTTGATCTCCCCCACCTGTGAATATCCCATTGAATCGGGTAAACCAACTATTGATTTTCAACATCGGACGCTTTGATTCAAATTCATAGGAAAAGCAACCTGCTCTATACCCACTATTTATTGCACCTAAAATATCTTCTGCTAGACTTTTTAGCGGTAGGCTATCTGCATGGATGAAATAAAGGATCGATCCCTTGGCAACCTTTGCTCCTGCATTTAATTGAGCTGCTCTGGAACAAATTGGACTTGGGATTACAGTTGCACCATGTTGGGATGCAATAGCCCTAGAATTATCTGTACTTCCACCATCAACCACCAAAATCTCGCTAATGATACCTGCTTCTAAAGCAGTTAGGAAAGGAATCAATCGATGAAGGTTGGTGGCTTCATTTAAGGTTGGAATAATGATAGATATGGAATCAGGCTCTCTCATTTTATTCGCTTGATCACATAATTTTTTATAGGATTTTCCATTAGTGCTTTGTCCATTTCCCCGTTTTCATAAAAAAATTTATTCCGATTTCCATTGATTTCGATTTCATAACCATGAGGTTCTATTTCTGTTATTTTACTAACCAAACCGAAGGTTTCGGAGATCATATTCAATCCGTTTTTGGGCTCCTGGAAGTAAAAATTAACCGTAGAGAAAGGGATCAAGTTGGGAATTGACTCCCTATTGTCAAATTTATAGGTGTGAGAATCTATCAAATACGATTTTCCAGTCCACTTGATAATACTATAGAATGATCCTCTATTAGAAATTGACTTGGACTCAGATTTGATCATCATTCCATCTTTGTAGGTTGATTTAATGGTGAGTTCAACGTTGACTTTGCCAAAGAACCAGAAGCTCACTAGGCTTTCAAGGTTATATTCGATGATGCTTCCCTTTTTATTTTCTTCGACTTCCATAGTTCCGATATTAAAACCTGCAAGTAGAATTTCGTATGATTTTTGGGTCACTTGAGCTTGGGTATCAGTCCAAGGGAAACTGGTGATAATGATTATGAGCAACACAATGATCCAATTTTTTGAATCTTCCCTCTTCGAAATTTCTGTCATAAGTTATTTAGACTAAACCTACTCATAAAAAAATTAGTTAAATCTCATTTTCACTTTATCCCAATCCTCCTCACGATCAACGTCTGAAAGTGTCTCGATCTTATCATAGGATAAACCTTCTTGAGTCAATCTATTGATAGTTTCTTTCAACACATCTTTTGTGCTCCATGCTATGTCTCCAAAAAGGCTTGGAATAAGATTTTTCATCCCTAATAAATAATATCCTCCGTCCTCCGCGGGACCGATCACAACATCCACTAAATCGAGTTTTTGAATTGCTGTTTGAATATGGATTGGCTCCAAAGTTGCGCAATCTGTTCCAATGATCAAGACTCGTTTATATCCAATACAAAATAAGAATTCAAATGCATTTTTCATCCGATCTCCTAGGTCTTTTCCATTTTGCACTTGAAAATAAAAGCTTGAAGCTTTGATTTCATAGGTCTTCGGAATATAATCAGAGAAAAATATATACGTATCAGCAGCTACAGGTTGAATAATTTGATGTGTATAGGCAATCAATATTTGGTAGATTTTTAGAGCCTCTTCATTACCGAGCGTGGATGCCAATCTAGTTTTAACCTTTCCTAGAATTTCATTCTTTTGAAAAACTATCAACGCAGTTTTATTCATAATATTAATCTTAGAATAGCTTTTAAGAGGTGATTTGCTAATAAAACACAATTGACCTGATTAACCAAACCAGAAATCAACCTAGCTTTTTTAAATATTTTCCTATTTAAAAAGGTATTAAATATTGAAAAAAGTGCATCGGTCTAAACAATGCTACGTATCTTATAATATTCATTTAATTTATTTTTAAATTTATTAATTATGACATTAAGACTAGGCGATTTAGCTCCAAACTTTCAGGCAGATACCTCAATGGGTAAACTTGATTTTTATGAGTATTTGGGAGATAGTTGGGGGATTCTTTTTTCTCACCCTGCAGATTATACACCGGTTTGTACTACAGAATTGGGCACAGTAGCCAAGCTAAAGAATGAGTTTGCTAAGCGAAAAACAAAGGTGATGGCCCTAAGCGTGGATGGATTAGAAAGTCACAAGGGTTGGATTTCTGATATCAATGAGACTCAAGGGACTGAAGTTAATTTTCCAATTATTGCTGACGAGGATCGAAAAGTGTCCGAGCTCTATGATATGATTCATCCAAATTCTAATGAAAACTTTACCGTTCGATCTGTATTCGTGATCGGTAATGATAAGAAAATAAAGTTGATGATCACCTATCCTGCCAGCACGGGTAGAAATTTTGATGAGTTGCTTCGAGTCGTTGATTCACTCCAGTTAACTGCAAACTACTCAGTAGCTACGCCTGCCAACTGGAAACAAGGTGAAGACGTGGTGATTTCTCCATCGATTAAGAATGAAGATATCCCAGCAAAATTTCCTAAAGGACACAAGGTGATCAAGCCTTATTTGAGAACTACTCCACAACCAGATTTATAATATTTGCTTTCTAACCTAGAGAGAGGCTCCAATTGGAGCCTCTTTTTTTTATTTTTTGATGGCGTTAATTATGGCTAAAGCATCTTTGATAGTGTCTCTGATTTCTGAATAGGCACCTTTTGCAATTAGCTCTTTTTTGAATAGCTGAGAACCCATGCCCACACAAAGCACCCCTGCGTCAAACCATTCCTTAATACTCACAGCATTCGGCTCCACTCCTCCTGTTGGGATAATCTCCACGTTTGGAAGTACTGCATGTACTGATTTAACAAACTCTGGAGTCAGCACATTCGCAGGGTAAATTTTAACTAATTCAGCTCCAATTTCCTGCGCAAAAAACACTTCTGTAACCGTGCCACAGCCTGGGATCCAGGGTAGATTGGCGTTTTTACAATATTCACCAAGTTTAGGATTCATTACTGGAGCCACGATGAATTCTGCTCCCAGCCTTGAAAACATCTCCGCTTCCCAAGGATGATAAATTGTTCCAATACCAAGTGAAAGCCCAGGCATTTGATCAGCCAGTTTTCGAATTGCCGGAAAAATGGAAGGAGCCTCTTTTCCTCGATTAACCATTTCAATGACACGGATTCCACCTTCATAGGCTGCTTCCAATAGTTTTAGACAAATACTTTCTTCCGGGTTGAAAAAAATGGGCATTATGCCAGCTTGGTCCATTTTCTGAATGAATGGTGTGGGATTTCTCATTATCGTTTGATTTTACCTATGGACTCTCCTATTACTAATTCATGAATTTCCGCCATGCTACATAATAGCACATCGCCTGGGACGCTATGTTTGATCGCTCCTGCTGCAACGGCAAAATCTATGGCTTCCTGAGGCTGTAAATACAGCAAACCTTGAATCAATCCTCCAGCATAAGCGTCACCCGTCCCTACTCGGTCTACAATATGAGTCAGATCGTAGGTCTTTGAAGTAAACCAATCCTCCGCACTGATCAAATCACCGATCAAGGTATTATGAGAGGAGCTGTGAGAAGTTCTTTCTGTTTTAGAAATGTATTTCAAGTTTGGGAAATTAGTAAACATATAGACTTTTGCATGGTCAAAATCTTCAAATTCGATGTTTAAGCAAGCTGAAAAATCCCGTTTTCCAGCGATCATAACTTGAGTGAGTGCCATCAATTCTGGCATCACCTGATGTGGTTTTTTTCCAAATTGCCATAGGTTACTTCGGTAGTTTAAATCACCGCTGATCCTAATTCCTCTAGCACTTGCTTCTTGCAACGCTTTCAGTGTGAGATCGGCAGATTCCTGGGAAATAGCGGGACTTATCCCTGACCAGTGAAGCCACTCAGCACCTTCAAAAACTTTGTCCCAATTCAAATCCGTACCATCAAAATTTGCAAAGACTGAATCTGATCGATCATAAATGACTTGTGAACTTCGCTGCATTGCACCTTGCTCCAGAAAGTAAATCCCCATTCTTCCTGGATAATATTTTACAAAATCAGTTTTGATCCCATTTCTTCGAAGTCTAGCTGAGGCTGCCCATCCGATTTCTTGATCCGGAAAGGCAGTAAGGTGGTAAACCTCATTTCCCCAAAATGCCAAAGCGGCACCTACATTGGCCTCTGATCCACCAAATTCCACATCATAGCTATTGGTTTGGAAAAAACGATCATTTCCTGGGGGTGAAAGTCGAAGCATTACTTCACCTAGTGTCACAATTTTCTTCATCAGTCAGTATTTTTTTTCTAATTTGAAACAACTTATAAATGCTCAAGCCTTTTTCATGCGAAATAAAACTTTGGTTCTCCATCCCAATGATAATGTTGGAGTAGCCTTGATAGACTTATCGAAAGGTGAACTTATCAAAGGTTCTGAAAATACGATTAAGATTCAAGACTATATTACTGCAAAGCATAAATATGCTTTGGAAAACTTCCTTCCCGGGGATGATATCTTGATGTATGGAACTACCGTAGGTGAAGCCACACAGGCGATTCCTGCGGGTGGGGCTATTACATTGGCTAACATTCGACATAAAACCAGAAAATACCGTAGCACTTCTCAGGACTATTCTTGGACTCCTCCGGACGTCAAGCAATGGAAAGAAAAGACTTTCCAAGGCTATCTGAGAGCCGATGGCCAAGTTGGTACAGCCAATTATTGGTTGGTATTGCCACTTGTTTTTTGTGAAAATACGAATATCAAATTGCTTCAAGAGGCTTTCGAAAATGCACTAGGTTTCTCTAAAATCAATCCTTACGAACATCAAATTAGAAATCTTATTTCTGGCTTAGCTAGCCCATCTACTCAAAAAAGTACGGAATCGGTTACGGTGGAAAGCTTAGAAGCAAAAAACCGGATATTTGAGAATTTGGATGGAATTCGATTCCTAACTCACAATGGTGGCTGCGGAGGAACTAGAAATGATGCCGAAACACTTTGCGCATTATTGGCTGGCTATATTCATCATCCCAATGTAGCCGGAGCAACCGTGCTATCGCTCGGTTGCCAAAATGCTGAAGCAAAGATACTTCAACAGAAACTTGAAGTCCTTGAAAAGGGTGTTAATAAACCAGTTATAATCTTCGATCAGCAACAGGAAGGCACGACAAATGATTACATCACCAAAGTGATTGCTCAGACCTGGGAAGGTTTGAAATTGGCTAATCAAGAAAAAAGATCCACTCAGCCAATCAGCAAACTAGTCATTGGGCTGGAATGCGGCGGGTCGGATGGGTTCTCTGGTATTTCAGCAAATCCAACCTTAGGGCGTGTTTCAGATTTAGTGGTAAGTAGTGGTGGAAGTGCGATTTTATCAGAATTTCCAGAGCTATGTGGTGCTGAGCAAAACTTGATCGATCGGTGTAAAACCACTGAAATTTCAGATAAATTTATTCGTTTGATGGAGGAATATTCTGCAGCGGCTGAACGGGTAGGATCTGGATTTGACATGAACCCTAGCCCAGGTAATATTAAAGATGGATTACTGACCGATGCCATCAAATCTTGCGGAGCTGCCAAGAAAGGTGGAACCGCACCGATTTCTGGAGTTTTAGATTACACCGAATATTTATCCTCGCCTGGCTTAAATCTTTTATGCACACCTGGGAATGATGTTGAAAGTACTACTGGTCTTGCTGGTAGCGGCGCAAATATTATACTCTTTACGACTGGTCTTGGCACTCCAACTGGCAACCCGATTTGCCCAGTGATTAAGGTGTCGACCAATCATAAACTGAGTAGTAGAATGCCGGATATTATTGATTTTAATGCAGGAAGCATTATCTCTGGTGAGCAGAGTATAGAGGAATGTGGGGACGACTTACTTGAGTTGGTACTGGAAGTGGCGAGTGGAAAAGTGCAAGTGAAAGCAGATGAAAAAAGGAATTTTGATTTCATTCCATGGAAACGTGGGGTGTCTTTATAAAAAAAATAGCGATCAATTTTGATCGCTATTTTTTTTTGGATTATGAATTAGTAGCTAATTCGACCTTGAATTGTGCTTGCCCCTTGGCCAGTAGAAGGATTGAAAAAGCCAACCACGTCACCAGAACCACTAGCATTTACAAATTTTCCACTGCCTCCAATAATTTTAACCTTAGCATTAAAATCTGCTCTGTCTCCTGTTAAATTAATAACAACTTGATTACTGATGCTTTTGAACCAGACTGAGTTTCCTTTTCCATCAGTAGTTATTGAGCTTACCTCTTCAGGAATATCTTTCAATCCAATAGCAGCTAATTCTCTAGCAAATATATTATTAACAGGAGCAGCTATTGTTACTAGACCTTCTGGAGTGAACTGAGCGAATTGATTTATAAATGTTAAAGATTTACCCATATGAGTTGAATTACCCACTCCTGTGCCTGGATAAAAAGCATTGTCTGGTTTACCCGTTACATAATCCGGTCCAGGTATCATAAACAATGAATTTTGGAAACGTTCTGAATAATTTCTATCCGCTGTTTTTCTGAGGTTTTCTTCGCCACCCGGAGGTGTATTTAGAACCTCTAGACGATTAGCATTTTCCTGCATTAGAGGAGATTCTGTCTCCTGTACACAGGAAAACAACACTAAAGTAGCCGATAAAATTAAGGCTGGTTTCTGCAGTAATTGTGTTTTTTTCATTTGAATAATTTTAAGGATGATTGGTTTTTTCTAACAATTGTTTTTAAGTTTTTTGAGTTAAACAAAACGACATGTCAAAATACACATCGAGTATTTTGTATTTTAAACCAATAAAAGTGCCAATAATTAAAATTACAGAATAAAAAATTTTGCAGTTGCTGCTTTCGTACGAATTAAACGCGCTTTCTCATACTCCTTAGAATAATACCAATTCAATGCTGATTCTTTATCGGGGAACTCAAGTATGACTAGTCGATCATGATTCCACTCCCCTTCTAAGACCAGCACTTCAGCTCCTCGGACTAAAAATTTACCTCCATATGCTTCTACCGAAGCAAAAGCGAGTTTTTTATATTCCTCATATAAAGTGGTATCGTGAATATCTACCTGTACTAAAGCAATTGCTCCCATGTGTTATTATTCAAATCCTAAACCTGCAGCGAAACGAGTTTTAGCATAGTTAATCCTTCGTTTTGAAATCAAATCATTCAAAGTAAGTTTTGAGGTAAAAAGTGAAACCTCTCTGGCATTCACTAAAAATAGACTGCTTTCTCCTATCTCAAATCGTCTCATTTCACCTTGAAGTAGCATTTCTAGGTTTGTAATATTTTGAGAAAATATATTGATCTGCGTATTCACTACCTCTAGGCTATTTATCTCTGTTTCAAGTTTTGTCCGCAATTCAACTTCTTTTAGGTCTCTTGAATTTTGTTTGAAATCGATTTTAGCATTGGCTAATCCTAATGCGCCTCTACTTTTTCGCCAAAGTAATGGCGTGTAAACTGAGACGCCCCATTTGTAATTGTTTTCGAAAAAAGGAGATTCAAAATTATTTAATGTTTCGGTTAAAAAATTATACTTCAACTTGACCACCGGAAGTATTTGCTGCGACTTGAGCCTTCTCTCCACTCCCAAACTAGCTAATTCAAAATCTGCAATTTCCAATAAAGGATGACTTGCAATGGCTGCTCGTAAATCTTCCTTTTCCAGAATTAGCATGAACGCCTCAAATAAACCTTGAGGAAAAACTCCTTCTTCTAGAAACATTGGTTCACCTTCCTCTCCCCATAGAAAAGTATTGAGTGCTTGGATAGATCCGAAATAGGCGTTTTCAGCTGACTGGAGGCTGTATTGACGATTTAGTAATTGTGAAAATGCTTCAACAGTATCAATGGCAGGCAGATCGCCTAGCTGATAGGAAATCTTTACACCTTCAAATCTAATTTTTGCAAGCGCTACTCCTTCATTCAAAACCTTTACATTCTCATGAGCTAAGGTCCATTTCCAATAAGCATCTGAAGCCTCAAAGTAAAGTCCATTCAGCAATTGCTCCCGCTGAGAAATAGTAGATTCCTGGTAGATTTGAGCTTGACGCAAAGCTGCCCTGCGCTCGTCTATAATTAAACCTTGGCCTAAATTGATAGCCGCCCCAACCGCAAATAAACCATCTGAAGGAACTGAGGCCTCCGGATTGAGGAATTGACCTGAATTTCGTTCAAAGGTTCCATTGACCTCTACTCCTGCCCAAGTAGGAATACTTATTCCTGCCTCTTGACGATCATAATAGCTGCTATTCTTAAACTCTTTTCTATCAAGGGTTCCATATATTTTTGGATCAAAACCTCCTCGCGCCTGTCTTACCTCCATATCTCCCATTCGAAGATTGATTTCAGCTTGTGAAGCAACAGGATGGTAAGTTCTCACCCAAACTTGAAAAGATTCAAAATCCAAAGTGTCACTAGACTGAGACCAGGCCGCTCCGAAAACAAAGAAAAGTAATAAGCTAATCGAAAACTTTTTCATCATTTTTTCTTTTGAACAGCATCTTTTTCCTCCTGAGTATAGTAATCTGCCGGGAAGCCATTGAGCTGTCGCCAGATTTCATACCACACCGGCACATCGTTTAGTAAGGCGATTCCATCAGCTCCAGAACCCATTCGCAACAAGTCAGGCCATGGCTCCTCTTCAGGATCTTCCCCTACTACCACGCGGTATTGGTTGGTTTCTCCTGCAAACTGATCGATAGCTACCACCACTCCACCAAATGTTCCATTGGAAAGCTGAGGCCAGCCCGAAAAGACTATTGCGGGCCATCCGTCAAAGATGAATCGGACTCTGGTGCCGAGCTTAATTAGAGGTAGATCTACGGGCTGAACATACATTTCTACTGCTAGCTCAGCATTTGCAGGGACTATATTTAGAATTTGCTCTCCTTCTTTTATAGTCTCTCCTATACCTACTTGGATAGCTGACGCTAGATAGCCATCCTGTGGAGCCAAAATATGGCGGAATCCTTTTCGAGCTTCATAGTTGGCGTATTGATTTTCAAGCTTTGTCGCAGTGGCTTCTGCATCATAGCGAGATGACATAGCCGTAAACATCTCTGATCTAGCCTTAGCAACTTTATCTCGAAAATCATTTTCAATGGCATCCAAATCAATTAATGAGCTAATCTGTGAATTTTGACTGCTCAAATAATCATTTTCTGCTGCAAGAAGCTTAGCCTGCACATCCTGAAATTTTAACCTTCTGGTTTCTAAATCTACCAATGATCTTAATCCTTCCGTAAAGAGTTGTTCTGCTCTTGCCAATTGTTCTACTCCAATCTTGTAATTAACTTTTGCCTGCTCAAAATAGATACTATCTGACTGCACTTTCAGATTAGACATGTTCAGCTTATTCTGTGCTTGCTGTAGCTTTAAGATGTTGTTTCCCTGCAAGGCTAAGATTTGAGTTTCAAGCTGCCCCACTTTTTCTCTGTAGGAATCTGCTGAAAGCAACTTTGCATCTACTTGAAGTTGCGTTCTAGGTAAAAGCATTGAGTCAAAGTATTCATCCTTGATCTCTGAAATCTGTAAAATAGTATCGCCTTTTTGCACAAAGGCACCTTCCCTCACATACCATTTTTCTATTCTACCTGCGATGACTGAGTGGATCGTTTGAGGTCTTTGCTCCTGCTTTAATGCGGTAACATATCCTTTGGATCGTATATTCTGTGTCCAAGGCAAGAATATCATTATAAAAACCACGATCAACAACCCCGTAAGGATGCGCACTCTTTTTTTACTTTCCTTTATTGGCAAAGTCATCACCAAGCTTTTAGCACCGCTAAAAGGAATAGATTCTTTTATTTTAACTTTTGAAATATCCAGCATGACCCTTAAGAATTCTTTTCTCTAAATGATTTATAGCCCTCGAAATTTCCGTTATACGAAAGCGTACCCTTTTCAAGGAAAATAACTTGACTAGCTCTAGCCATAACTTTTTCTTCATGGGATATCAATACCAAAGTCCAATTTCCGCTGAATATGAATTCAGTAACTCTAGTTTTCATTGGTTCTTCTAAATGACTTAGTGAGTCTTCCATGATGATTGCTTTTGGATCTCCCAGAAATGCCCTAGCCAAAAGAATACTCTGAGCGAGCTTTCTTGAAAGCCCTTTTCCTTCAGGCATTAGCATGGTGTCTAAGTCAGCTGGAAGTTGATAAATATAATCTTTCAGGTCAACCAAGTCTAGGAGATAGTCCAGTTGATCCGAATCGAAATCCCTTCCAACCAAAATATTTTCTTTGATTGAGCCATGGAAAATTTGCTCTGTTTCCAGACAATCTCCAACCATAGATCTGAATTTCTCAAGCTGTATCATTTCAATTGAAAGGTTATTCACCTTCACTTTTCCTTCATATTCTTCATAAAGCCCTGAGAATAGAGCTAAAAGCGCACTTTTACCACTGCCACTGGCACCATTTATCACCACTTTGCTACCGGGATTAATAATTAGAGAGACATCCTTCAAAATCGGCTTTATGGCATCCGTAGGTTGAAAGGTTACATTTTCTAAACTAAACTGAAGACCTTCAGGCTGAGACACCACTATTTTTTCGGTATCTGAATTATGCTCCAATTCTAGATCCATCACATGGCCTAGTTTTTCTACAGAAACCAATGTGTCATAAACAGTTTCCAATGATAGAATCAATTTTTCAACTGCATTGACCACCAAAATGATAATTACCTCAGCAGCAACAAATTGACCAATACTGATTTGATCATTGATCAAAAGCAAACTTCCAGCAAGCAGTAAACTCGTTACGATCAGTACTTTAAATACAATCATTACTTTGTATTGAAAGATCAAAACAGAAAAGTGCTTCGTCCTGAATTCCACATATTTCTGAATTAACTTATCTGCTCGAAGAATTGGCAGTCTCGTATTCCCAACTAGCTTAAATGTATTTAGGGTCCTACCAACTTCTTCTAGCCAATAAGCAGTTTGATACTTGTAGGTAGACTCTTTTAGAGCAGTCTCCATTCCTTTTGGGCTGGTGAAATAAAAGATCAAACCGAGAATACCCGTTAGTCCAAGACCGAATAGGATAAATGTAGGATGGTAAAATGATAACAGGAGCAATCCAAAAAACACTTGAAGGAATGCGGTCGAGAAATCAATTAATATTTTTGAAAGTCCTTTTTGAAGATTCACAATATCAAAGAAGCGATTTACAATCTCAGGTGCATGCTCTCCGTGAAGAACTTCAGTTTTTACCCTCGGAAGGCGGTAGGCCATGGCCAATCCTGCTTTAGAGAAAATTCGTTGCTGTAGCTTCTCCGAAATTTGGAGCTGCGAGATTTGCAAGAAACCTCCAAAAGCTACACCTAATGCCACTATAATCACCAGAATGATCCAGGATGTAGTGATTCTGCCTCCTAAGATAAAGTTAAGTATAGCCTGAATTCCCAAAGGCAAGGACAAAGTCACAATACCATTTAGTACGGCGTAGAAATAAATTGCATAAACCTGATTCTTTTCCTCTCGAAGGAGGCTGAACAGCCGTTTGACAGGAGACATTCCGTCGTTACTTTTCATGGGTGATGGCATTAATGACTAACTGATGAAAGAATTGATATCGGCCTGCTGAATCCATCGAATTTTCGATCATTCCAGGAAGGTGCTTTGAATTGAAAGTTTGTAAAAGACTTGATTCCATCACAGTAGATACCAGTGTTTTGGGATATTCATAATTTGGATTGATTTCATTGATTATCGATGATATTCGCTCTCCAAACTTGTATACCTGCGCAAAAATTCCGCTTGCATGCTCTTCGTCTACCTCTTTTGTAAGGTAACCCTTTAGGGATTCATTGATAACGAGCTGATGCAATTCGATAGGATCAATATATTGATTTTTGGTAAAAATGGGTCCTTCTACCATCAACTTGATTCCTACACCTAAGCGCTCATTGGGATCAGAAAGGTTGGCTGTAGCATAAACTAGGTTGATTTCCATCCATCCCCAATACCAAGCAGTGAGATATAAAAGAAGTTTGTGCTTATTTTCAAAGTAGCGATAAACTGCTGCTTCGGTACTTCCAATGGTATTTGCCAACTTTTTGAAAGTAAAGTTCTCTACTCCTAGTTCTTGGATTAGTCTAGTCCCTTCGCGAATGATTAATGCACCTAAATCTGAACTAAATGGCTCTTTAATATATAAATTCCCACTCACCTCAACTTTGTATTTACTGAGTATAGTCTCCATAGTTTATTTCAAAACATCTATATAACGGAGGCTTTTGGAATAGGTTTAGTAATCCTTTGTTTTTTGTTAGTAATATTTACTAAAATAAAATTTTCACTTACTTTTTTCTACTTGAATAGTCGATAAGTATCTCTAAAGGAATGATTTCGAGGGTTTTTTCATTTGTTGCCTCTAAGATTACGCTGGGAGCAACCTTTGATTCATAAGCTTCTAGCCATCTTCTGGCACAAAGGCACCACTGATCACCAGCTTTTAATCCTGGAAAACCATACGCTGGAATTGGTGTCATGAGATCATTTCCACGAGATTTTGAAAACTCTAAAAATTCTACAGTCATCACAGCACAGACTGTATGTGTTCCCAGATCATCTGGTCCAGTCTCGCAACAACCAGTTCGATAATATCCACTTAAAGGATCTTTACTACAAAGACTAATCTTTTGCCCAAAAACATTAATTCCGTCCATTTTATATTGTTTTAGTATAAATCCAAGCCCAGCCAATTAATATTGGATGAACAACAATCAGTCGAACCCAACCACCCCATTCCGGCACACAAAGCCCATCCGGAACACATGAACCAATCTGAATAAAGTAGACATGAGCCGGTATGAAAGCGATGAGCATCAAAATAATGCCCCAAGCTGAGATTTTTTGATATTTGAGAAATATTAGGCCGACTGCAAAGGTTACTTCCACAATTCCAGAAAAAATATTTATAAACTCAGGAAAGGGTAAGTAGCTTGGAATAAGAGGGTAATAGCTTCCTGGATCAATGAAATGATTAAGCCCTGCTACCATATAAAATGCAGACATCAGGTATAAACTTATTTTTTTGATCATTATAATTTAGTTTAGTGTCCAGCTCAAGACAATATAGCTTGAATTGAAATTCTATTGGTTATTTTAACCTGATACGCCCTATTCTGTTTTTATAATTATGAATTCCAAAAATGACTTTTTTAAATTTAATATCAGACCTATTGTTTTTTGGCCACCATTTGCCCTATTGATTTTGGCAGTTGGATTCAGCCTTTTCTATCCTGAATTATTTCTGAGTAGTATTCTTGGAATTCAAAAAGCCATATTGATTAATTTTTCGCTAGGATTTAGTTGGCTTTCATTTGGAATGACGATTCTAACATTCGTGGTTTTTCTTAGTCCTTTGGGGAAATATCGTATTGGGGGTAAAGATGCCAAACCTAGATTAAACCG
>CAWUWQ010000331.1:0-6630 GCA_963926065.1 uncultured Algoriphagus sp. | reverse complement strand
CCAGACGTGATGAATAATGAGCAGCGACTCATGCTGATCGATATCGCACAGGAAAGCGGTTCAGAATTGATCGATCTATACACCCCATTTATGGGAAAAGAGGCGCTACTGCCAGATGGCGTTCATCCAAATACCGAAGGATTGGGAATTATGGCGAGGGTGATTGCGAGGGTGATTCGGTTGTAGGTCTTTGAATTTCTCTCAAAACTCAGGTCTTCGTCAACTCAGACCTGAGTTTTAGTTTTAGAATTCTCAGTTTTAATTTTTCTATTTTTCATCCACAAACCAAGTCTGCTTCCACTCCCCTTCAAATTTGTCATTGGACTGCAGCGGGCCAGGTGTACTTCGGCCATCTTTGATGTATTTCACCAAAAGCTGTCGAAGCTCCTCGGCTTTTTCAGGCATTTCTAAATAGCGATTTTTGGTTTCACTAGGATCATCTCTTAAGTTATAAAGCTGCATTTCGGGTAAGTCTGTTTCTGAAGGATCTCCAGGTCTTGGAAAGCTCCAGCCTCCCGATCCTTTTGCTAAAATCAATTTCCAATCTCCTTTGCGTATCGCAAAACTCCCATTGACCGAATGGAAAACGGTAGCTTCTCGAAAAGTGGCAGGCTGATTTTTAATATCAAATAATGAGGTAATTGAATAGCTATCCTCGCCTTCTGAATCAGAAACTGAATAGTCTGCAATCGAAGCAGCCGTAGCAAAAAAATCTACCAGCGAAATCGTCTCGGCCCGAACGCTACCCGCCTTAATCTTCGCAGGCCATTTGGCTATAAAAGGAACTCGATGCCCTCCCTCGAAGATATCCGCCTTATGGCCTCGGAAGTTGGCACTCGGCAGATGACCCATTTCCACCAGCTTGTCAAAGCCAGCCGCTGGCGCAGGACCATTATCACTGGTGAAGATCACTAGCGTGTTTTGGTCAATCCCAGCAGCGATCAAGGCTTGATTGATTTTGCCCACATAGTCATCGATCATCATCATAAAATCCCCGTAAGGAAGCAATCCGCTTTTGCCCTGCCATTTTGCTGGAGGCAGGATCGGGGTATGAGGGGAAGGCAAAGCGAGGTAAAGAAAGAAGGGTTTTTCCTGATTTGCTTGATTTTGGATGTACTTGATTGATCGCTGAAAGAAATTTGGAGTGACCTCCTCATGGATGAAATCCGCGCCGGTTGGCCCCTTTCTCCACCAAGAAAATTCCCCCTCGTCTATCGTACTGCGATCAGGAAGTTGCGTCACCATGCCATTTTCGACATATACGTAGGGAGACATATCGAGTGAAGCCGCATGCCCATAGGCATAGTCAAAGCCCAATTCATTCGGTCCATTAAGAACCCGTTTTTTAAAGTCGACCTCAGAAAAATGTTCTGCATTTATTCCTAAATCTCTCAAGACGGAATCGGCTTGAAGCCCCCAATCCCAACCTAGATGCCATTTGCCGATAAAGGCCGTCTGATATCCTTTGGTTTTCAGCAAGGATGCCACTGTAGTCCTACTTTTCGGGATCAAAGCCATGGACTTACCAAACAATACTCCCTCTTTCAAAGAGCTTCGCCAATTATATCTGCCGGTGAGCAAAGCATATCGTGTAGGCGTACAGACCGAAGAGGTAGTATGTGCATCAGTAAATCTCATCCCCTCCGAAGCCAATTGATCAATGTTTGGAGTGGGGATTTTACTTGCTGGATTAAAAGCTTTGATATCTCCATAGCCTAAATCATCGGCAAGGATAAAGATAATATTTGGCGGTTTTACTTCTTTACGATTTGGAGCACAAGAGCCAAAAATCAGGACAAATCCTATGAATAAGAAGAATGGAAATACAATTTTCATTGAGTGACTTTTTGAATTCAATCAAATTAACGAATTCCCAGGAAAGGTTAATTTTCTTGAGAAATCTATACCTACCCCTAGGCAGTTGTAATCACAGATCATAATTAACAAAAGCCTAAGTCCGAGAGCTACTCAAGCTATACAAAAAACCTCTGCGATACCTCTGCAAACTTTGCGGTGAGAAAAGCTGAAATCATCCAAAAACAAAAAACCACAATCCTTTCGAATTGTGGTTTAGAAATTAGGGCTATTGTAATGTTTTTAGCCTAGTGCTTCAGCACCTGCTACGATTTCTAAGATTTCGTTTGTAATAGCTGCTTGACGACTTCTGTTGTAAAGCAATCGAAGCTCTTTTAGTAGATCACCAGCGTTTTCAGTGGCTTTATCCATTGCAGTCATTCGAGCGCCATGCTCAGAAGCATTGCTTTCCAAAACTGCCTTGTAGAACTGAATTTTCAATGAAGTTGGCACTAATTCCTCGATGATATAAGCTCTCGAAGGTTCTAGGATATAATCGGTTTCTGCAGTTTTTTCTTTTTCAGCATCAGCATTTGACATTGGAAGAAACTGCTCAGTTTGAACAAACTGAGTAGCTACATTTTTGAATTCATTAAAAACCAAAACTACCTGATCATATTCTCCCTCCAAAAATGCATTCATCGCATACTCTGCAGCAGACCTTACATTTTCAAAGGTAAGATCTCCAAACACCTGATAGAAATCAGGGATCAAGGTAAGATCGCGCTTTTTGAACGACTCATAAGCCTTTTTACCTAATGGTAAAATAGTTATTTCTTTACCGGCAAATTGACCGATAATGGAGGCGTTACAAGCTTTGATAACATTCGAATTGAAAGCTCCGCAAAGTCCTTTATCTGAGGTAACTGGTACGATAAGCACCTTATTTACCTCACGCTTTTCAGCATACACGATATCTGCTGCTCCTTCCGAAGCTGCTGATACATTATTCAGGATTTGAGTTAACTTCTGAGAGTATGGACGCATCTGAGTGATTTTGTCCTGCGCTCTTCTGAGTTTCGCTGCGGATACCATTTTCATGGCCTTAGTAATCTGCTGTGTAGAGACTACTGAGGTGATCCGTTGCTTTACTTCCTTAAGGTTAGCCATCAGTGGTTGCTTTGTACTTGGTATAAAAAAACCGGAAGGTTCAACCCTCCCGGATTCATTTCAATTATTTCGCGAATTTAGGAGCTAATTCTGAAGCAGCAGTAGCTAATATCTTACCTGCACCATCGATATCTCCTTTAAGGATCAAGGTTAGTGCTTCAGGATAAGTCGATTCCAAAAGGGTGTAGAATTCTTTCTCGAATGCTCTCGACTGATCTACTGGTACAGAATCCATCAAGCCTTTGGTAGAAGCATAGATGATTGCAACTTGATTGGCAACAGAAACTGGAGAGTACTGTGGCTGCTTCAAGATTTCCTGGTTTCTTCTACCTCGCTCAATTGTCAGCTTAGTTGTAGCATCAAGATCAGAACCAAACTTAGAGAAAGCTTCTAATTCACGGAATTGAGCTTGATCAAGCTTCAAAGTACCCGCTACTTTCTTCATTGCTTTGATCTGAGCATTACCACCTACACGAGATACCGAAATACCCACGTTGATCGCAGGACGAATACCAGCGTTAAATAAGTTAGTCTCTAGGAAGATCTGACCATCTGTAATCGAAATTACGTTAGTCGGGATATAAGCAGATACGTCACCCGCCTGAGTTTCGATAATAGGAAGTGCAGTCAAAGACCCACCACCTTTTACCAAATGCTTAATTGAATCAGGTAAATCATTCATCTGCTGCGCTATGGTATCAGATTTATTGATTTTCGCAGCTCTTTCAAGCAATCTAGAGTGAAGGTAAAATACGTCACCAGGATAAGCTTCACGTCCCGGAGGTCTTCGCAAAAGCAAAGAAACTTCACGGTAGGCAACAGCCTGCTTGGAAAGATCATCATACACTACGAGCGCAGGACGACCAGTATCACGGAAAAATTCACCAATCGATGCACCTGCAAATGGAGCAAAGAACTGCATTGGAGCAGGATCTGCAGCGGATGCAGCTACAATAACGGTGTAAGGAAGTGCTCCACCTTTTTCAAGTGCAGCTACTACGTTGGCCACGGTAGAGGCTTTCTGTCCGATCGCTACATAGATACAAAATACAGGTTCGCCCTTATCGTAAAATTCTTTTTGGTTGATAATAGCATCAATAACTACAGCAGTCTTACCCGTCTGACGATCACCGATTACTAACTCACGCTGACCACGACCAATTGGGATCATCGCATCAATAGATTTGATACCAGTCTGGAGAGGCTCAGTAACTGGTTGACGGTAGATTACACCAGGAGCTTTTCGCTCAAGTGGCATTTCGTACAAGTCACCAGTGATCGGACCTTTTCCATCGATAGGAATACCTAAAGTATCGACAACACGGCCAAGCATTCCTTCACCAACTAGTAGAGAAGCAATTTTCTTGGTTCTTTTTACCGTATCACCTTCTTTGACCTCCTTAGAGTCACCAAAAAGTACTGCTCCCACATTGTCTTCTTCAAGGTTAAGCACCATTGCTTTCAGGCCATTGTCGAATTCGATCAATTCACCCGCCTGAACCTTGGAAAGTCCATAGATACGTGCTACACCATCCCCCACTTGAAGGACTGTACCCACCTCTTCTAGTTCTGCGGCTGTTCTTGTTCCCGAGAGTTGCTCTCTCAAAATTGCCGAAACTTCATCTGGTCTTACTTCTGCCATGATATCGTAGATTAATGCTTTTTAATTAGATTTTACTTTCGTAATGATTCTCGCTGAACTCCGCTTTCAAAATTCTTAGCTTAGAGCTAAGTGACTCGTCTAATTGACGATCGTTTACTCTTAAAATATAGCCACCAATCAGTTCTGGATTAATATTCTCCACAAGTTGAACAGTATCTAGGCCTGAGATTTCCTTTACCACTTCGATAAATTGCTTTCGCAATTTATCATCGATGGCAAAAGTCGTTGTCAATTCAGCTACTTGAATTGATTTATGAGTATTGTATTGATTTTCAAATTCCTTCGCTACATCTACCAAAACACTTTCTCTACCTTTTCTTGAGACTATTTCAAAAAAAGTAAGCGTCATCCTTTGAGCACCTGTAGCATAAAGGGCATTAAGAACTTTCAATTTTTTCTCGGAGGAGATAATCGGGTTGTTCAGCATAAGCGCCAAGTCCCTGTTTCCCTTTACCATGGTAGAAAGCTTGACAAAATCAGCATGCACTTCCTCAAGGATATCCTTTTCAAGGGAAAGCTCCATTATGGACTTTGCATACCGGTGTGCTACTCTATGATTTGACATGGAGAGGAATTAATTAAGCTTAAGTTCGTTTAAAAATCCATCGACAAGCTCTTTTTGAGCTTTATCATCAGATAGATTCTTTCTCAATAACTTTTCTGTTATTTCAAGGGAAAGCGAAGCGACTTGAGTTTTAATATCCGCCAGGGCAGCTTTCTTCTCAGTTTCAATCACTGCTTTTGCGTTAGCAATCATTTGGGCTCCAGCTTTTATAGCATCTTCTTTAGCCTCATCGATCATTTTTACGGAAGCATCTTGAGCTTTTTTCAAAATGATATCTCGCTCCAATCTTGCTTCAGTTAGCAACTTCTCATTTTCAGCTTTGAGATTAGCCATTTCATTTCTAGCTGTTTCAGCTGACTTCAATGCATTCTCAATGCTACTTTCTCTCTCATCTAGAGCAGCGAGCATTGGCTTCCAAGCAAACTTGATCAGAATGAAAAGAAGGCCCAGAAAGCCAAATAGTTGCCAGAAAATAAGACCGGTACCTGGTGTGATTAAATCCATGGTTTAAAATTTTATTTCAGATTGTTCAATAAAATAAAGAAAAGGGAAAGGCCTAGCGCCAATCCCCTTTCAATTTAATTATGCGATCCCCGCGATGTTTAGCGCGATCAACAAACAGATAACTGCTGCAAATAGAGAAACCACCTCGATCAAGGCAGCAATGATCAACATTGCACCCTGGATCTTTCCAGCAGCTTCAGGCTGGCGAGCAATAGCTTCCATAGCCTGTCCACCAATACGACCGATACCTAGGCCTGCGCCAACCGCAACAATACCTGCACCGATTCCAGCTCCCATTAGAGCATAACCAGCAGTCAACAAGATAATAGTTAACATAACATTTAATTTATATAATTGAACAAAAGAAATTCCTAAGCTTAGTGATGATCATCATGTGCGTGCTCTGCCACCGCAGACCCAATATACATCGCAGTGAACAGCGTAAATACATACGCCTGGATAGTAGCTACTAACAATTCGATCAAATTTATAAAGGTCACCATCAAAGTACTTGCGATACCAATAGTGTACGATTCAAAGATAAATGCCAAGGCAATAAAGCCGAGAATTACAATGTGGCCTGCAGTGATCGCGACGAAAAGTCGAACCATCAAGGCAAAAGGCTTAGTGAATAAACCGATGATTTCGACCGGCACAATAATCAATAGCATCAAAGGAGGTACACCCGGAGTCATAAACACGTGCTTCCAGTAAGCCTTATTGCCATTTACATTGGTGATAATGAATGTCAATACAGCGAGAACCAAGGTAACAGCAATATTTCCAGTCATGTTTGCAGCACCTGGGACAAGCCCAAGCAAGTTACCAAACCACACAAAAAGGAAAAGAGTTATCAGGTAAGGAACGAAACGCTTGTATTGTGGGCCAATTGAATTTTTGGCAATGTCATCTCTTACGAAAATAACAATTGGTT
>CAWUWQ010000330.1:0-4800 GCA_963926065.1 uncultured Algoriphagus sp. | reverse complement strand
CTCCCTTTGCTTAACCGCCTTATTCTTACTGGTTAAAAGAAAATCAAAGTATTAACAAGCCCTGTTCCAGTAGAATCTCCCAGACTTCGGATTCAAGTAACTCTTCAAATTCACCCAAATCAGCCTCATACCACTCTCGGATGATTTTGATTGTTTTTAAGTTTTGCTGATACGAAACTTCTTGAAGAAATTTCAAAACCCATTCTGCAAACTCAGTTGGGAGCTCCATCGCAAAATCCTCCTTTTTTCCAGAGAAAATCAAATCCGAAAAACCTTCATTTTCACCTTCCAATAGTTCAGGCTCCTCTCCTATCCAGATGATTCGCTTTTGATCTTTGTAAGATATGGGCTCTTCTTTTTCCAATTCCTTTAAAATATAATCTTTGGCCACAGAAGGATTCGGCACTTTCGAATCAAACCATTCTTTTAGCGGAATATCAAATCCTATTCCATGCATGTAATTGAACAATGACTTACGAAGTCCTTCGCTATATAGCTCATGAGCTCCACCTGTAGGATCTTCGTGCTGAAGTTCATTATTGGCAAAGCTTCCTTCAGCACCTATAGTTTTTACTGAAAAAGCATTTGGATCTATGCCCACAGGACTATGAACTGTCATCGCAAATCGATGCCAAAATCCAGATTGCAACACCCCCGTCTCGAATAATTGTCGCACCATTTCCAGGGAATCAATAGTCTCCTGAGCCGTCTGAGTAGGGAAACCATACATTAAATAAGCATGAACCATGATGCCCGATTGGGTAAAATGGTTGGTCACTCGTGCCACTTGACTTACAGTTACTCCTTTTTTGATCAGTTCTAAAAGCCGATCAGACGCCACTTCCAACCCACCGGATATAGCGATGCAACCTGAGGCTCGGAGTAGCCGACAAAGCTCTGCCGTAAAGCTACTTTCAAATCGAATATTCGTCCACCAAACTACTGTCAGTCCTCTTCTTAAAATTTCAATTGCCAAATCTCGCATCAATGCCGGAGGAGCAGCCTCATCTACAAAATGAAACCCATTTTGGCCTGTTTGCGTCATGATTTCCTCGATCCGATCACAGAGAATCTCTGCATTAATTGGCTCGTATCTACCGATGTAATCAAGTGAAATATCACAAAAAGTACATTTTCCCCAATAACAGCCATGAGCTAGCGTGAGCTTATTCCATCGACCATCCGACCAAAGTCGGTGCATAGGATTGGCTATTTCAATTACTGATAAATAATCCCGAAGTCTTAAATCAGAATAATCTGGAGTTCCGGTATCTCGCTGCGCAATATCTTTAACTGCAGAATTATTCAAAAACTTCACTTCCGAATCTATCCGAACAAAAGTTCGCTTCAATTCATTGATTGGTCTTTTCCCCTCCAAATGCTCTAAAAGTAAGCGAATCGGTGCTTCTCCATCGTCCAAAACAATGTAATCCACATAATCAAAAACTCGCGGCTCTTTCAGAGATCGGAGTTCGGTATTTGGGTAACCTCCACCCATCCAGATCTTAATCTCCGGATAATGCTTTTTTAAGTATTGACCACATCGGAATGCTCCATATAGATTGCCTGGGAAAGGGACTGAAAAAGCAACAGAGTTGGGCTGGTAAGTTTGGATTTTCTCCTCAAAGAGCGCTAGCATAATCTCATCTATCATTCCAGCGGGATTCTGTAGCGCTAGCTCCATCTCATCAAAGGTACTTGCAGATAACCCTAGGCGCTCAGCATAGCGACTAAAACCAAAATTAGTATCAACGACCTCTTTGATCAAATCTCCCAAATCCTCCAAGTAAAGTGTGGCGTAATAGCGCGCTTTGTCTCGAATCCCAAGCGTTCCAAAAGCCCATTCAAGATCCTCCAATTGCTCAAATCGACTTGCCTCCGGCAAATAGTCTCCTTCTGAAATATGGTAGGCCAGTGTAGGGTTTTTATCCTGAAGAAAAGCAATTACAGGATCGATCGTTTGGAGATATTTTTTACGAAGTCGGTAGATCCTTGCAGAATTATCCGATAACTGATCCAACTCCTCAGAGACTATATCGAAAACATCTTGAAGTCCTTTATTAGAAAATAGCTTCAAAATCATCTCTATACCCAAATCGACCTGATTGGAGGATACCTTCAAGGTATTTAAATAACCTTTCAAATACGCCGTCGCAGGATAAGGGGTATTGAGTTGGGTAAGCGGAGGGGTGATGAATAGAACCTTATTTGTCAAAATCGAAATTGAATTAGTAATTCAAAGTTCGGAAAGAATCCCTAGAACCTAGTCAAACATTGAAATAAAACGGTCCATTAGGAACAGTTCGAAGCTGAAAGTTTTAAATTAATTAGATTTACATATCAAAAAGTATTAAAAATGAAAGAGAACAAATTCAACATAGCCGTCTTGATTGACGGAGATAATGCCCAAGCAAAACTTATTAAAGAGATCTTAGAGGAGGTATCCAAATACGGAAAAGCGACGATTAGAAGAATCTACGGCGATTGGACCACTCCACATATGAATAGCTGGAAAGAAGTCATTAACCAATATTCCTTTAATCCCATTCAGAAATTCTCCTACACCACAGGTAAAAACTCGACTGATAGTTCATTAATCATCGATGCGATGGATATTTTGCATAGTGATAGTGTAGACGGGTTTTGCATCGTATCCAGTGACTCGGATTATACCGGTTTAGCAAAGCGAATTCGTGAAGAAGGAATGTTTGTAATGGGAATTGGCAGAAGGTTGACTCCAAAAGCGTTTGTCCAATCTTGTGAAATTTTCACTTTTGCAGAAAACCTCACACCTGAGTCTGTAAGTGAAAAACGATCAAAGTCTACCGAAAAATCAAGCAAATCTCAACCTAAAAAGCCTAGCACAAAATCAGAAGAGCTCAATAAGGAAGAGCTTTTCAAAGAATCTCCAAGTTTGGATTTAGAAGTAATTGATAAGGCGTTTGAGATCGCATCAGACGAAGAAGAGGAAATTCACATCGCTAAAATCGGGGCCTCTTTGAGGAAAATCGATCCGAGTTTTGACCCCAGATCTTATGGTTACCGTAATCTCACCGAGCTATTCAAAAGTTTGGATAAATACACTGTGATCCGTAATGAAGTTAATGGATTGAACTATCCCTTGGTCAAGTTAAAATAATCAACTATTACTCTACAAAGGTTTAAAGATTAAATTCTAGCATGTAAAAAGGGTCTGATTCCTCAGACCCTACTATTCTTAAAGGTGAATTCAATTATTTATTTACTTTCTTTGATATAACCCCAACCCTGCTTTTGCTTCATTATTATTTCTAAAATCCCATCAGGAACTGATCCGACTCCCGGGATCAAATTAGAAGTAGTGAGCTTATGTCTATCAAGACTCATTTGGCATACTTTAAAAGATACATTTTCCTTTTTAGCCAAGTCTTCCAGTTCCTTTGATACTGATGATTTTTCTTTTAGAACCATATCTAAAGCACTACTATAGATAACCATTTCAAATTCTGAATCAGGATATAGGTTAGACATCATAGAAATATGTCGCATCGCAGATTGATGAACACTAGAGTCGCCACTTGTTACATCAAAAACAATTTTAACTGGCTGAGTCTGCGAAATTGCAGCTATGGACATTAAAAATCCAAAAAGAAATAATAATGACTTTTTCATAATTTTATAATTTATCCGCCAGCAAATACATAAGCACAACCATGCTTTTGTGCTCTTGCTAAAGCCCAAACACCCGATGGAACTACTTGAATTTCTGGATGTACTCCACTCAACATATCTTTATAAACATCCTGCATTTCCATCTTCATTTTAGCCGCTATAGCACCACTATTAACCTGTAACGCTAAGTCACAGACACAAAACATAGCGCCTCGCTCATGAAGAGCCTTTATCCCTTGAATTTGGGGCATTGGAAAATCACCTGGTTTTGGATCATAATACGGATTTCTCAATGATGCCTCGCCAGTTGCAGGATCATTCACTCCAAATGCTTCCCCTAGCTTATACTTGGACCAAAGCCTATCCTCCAGCGCAAAGCCAACACCACTATGACGAAGAACTGTCATAGCAGTAATATCAGAATCAGGACTATCTGTCTGATTATTTGAATAGTAAAAAACCCAGTTCCAAATAATCGGAAATCCATTATGAGGGGTGGAGCCATCGTAAACTACACGATGAGTACCTTTGATTTTTTCAAACCATTCGTCGGCTTCATGCATAGGTTTCTTGCTTTCTTCAAGTTGATTTCCAATTGCAGGATTTACCAAACCCGTAAGCCCGCCGACAGCTGAACCTAGTGCGATTTTTCCAATAAAATTTCTTCGAGAATTACTATTTTGATCTTTCATTTAAGAATTGTTTAGGTTTTATAACTACATTTTTTTTTAGAACAAGTTTAAAAATTGAATAAATTAATTTAACCATTAAATTAGAAATAAACGAATTATCTTATTGAATTTGAACACATTAAAAAGTTAATCCAGAACTATTTTCAAAAATAATTATCTAATAACCCGACTTATTAAGCCCTCAAAACCAATCTTAAAAAATTACAGTAAAGGTCCCCAACTAAACTTAGAAAAATCATACAATAGATTTCGGAAGAATCTATCAATGGGGATCTTACATTCAGTTAAACTTACTTTTCTATTTAAAATAAACCTGTGGAAATACATTTTGGTTAGCTTAAAAAATGAACGAATAAATCTATTGAAGCTCAATATGGATTTGCTACAAAAAGCTGGACAATATTTTAAGCTTGTTTTGAAATTGATTTCATGTTTCGCCTGCCGCGGGCTACTCAAA
>CAWUWQ010000329.1:0-2984 GCA_963926065.1 uncultured Algoriphagus sp. | reverse complement strand
TGCATCTGACTAAAGACTTCTGGCTTGGGCCTTCAGAAATCAAGTCTTCGGACTTCCATATAGCAAATCCCTTTGTAAAGCCTATACCCACTTTGAGGTCGTAAATTCTAGAAAAAATACACTGATTTAAATCAAAATTCTTTCGTTGCGCCGTTGCGTCGCCGCGAGAAAAAGCTTCTAAGAAAAAAAGCCCGAAGATATCCCCGGGCTTTTAACTATTGTTAGTGGTGGTTATACGTAGTTATTAAGCATCACTGGCATCACAAGCATCAGGATGTCCTCATTTTCATCTTGCTCAACAGGGATAATCAAACCTGCACGATTTGGTGCAGAGAATCTCAAGCTCACTTCTTTGCAGGATAAGTTATTTAGCATTTCTACTAAAAACTTTGCGTTGAACCCAATCTCGATATCCTCTCCATCGTGATCACAAGAAAGTCTTTCGTTCGCCTCATTGGAGAAATCCAAATCTTCAGCCGAAATCATCAACTCAGATCCGGTCAATTTCAAGCGAACTTGATGCGTAGTTTTATTCGCATAGATTGCAATTCTTCGTAATGAGCTCAAAAGCTCCTGACGGTCAATATTCATTCGGTTTGGATTCTCAGTTGGAATTACATTTTCGTAATCCGGGAATCGCTCGTCGATCAATCGACATATCATTTTGATATTATTGAACTTGAAATAGGCATTCGACTGATTAAACTCCACGGTTACCGGTACATTTTCAGAAGGCAAAGTAGATTTCAATAAGTTCAATGCTTTTCGAGGAATAATCAAACTAGTTGGATCACCTGAAGCGATATCCACTCTTCTATATCTTACCAATCGGTGTCCGTCTGTCGCTACGAAAGTTGTATTCGTTGCACTCAAATTGATATAGACACCCGTCATCGCAGGTCTCAATTCATCGGAACTTGTAGCGAAAATTGTATTGGAAACAGCACTTGCAAGCACTTCGGTGGACATGTCCACTGTTGTCGCATTGGTTACTGTAGGTATTTTAGGGAAATCTGTCGCATTCTCACCAGCTAGTCTGTATCGACCGTTGTCAGAACTAATTTCAACAGCATAAGTATCATGATCAATACTGAAAGTTACCGGCTGCTCAGGAAGATTCTTCAAGGTCTCAATAAGTATTCGAGCTGGCACTGCAATATTCCCATCTTCTTTGGCCTCTACCGCGATTTCAGTCATCATAGAGGTCTGCAAATCAGAAGCGGTGATGGTCAAAAGGCTGTCCTTAATTTCAAAAAGGAAGTTTTCCAAAATTGGCACTACAGGGTTAGTCGTAACTACACCGTTGATGGCCGAAAGCTGCTTCAGCAATGCAGAAGAGGAAACAATGAATTTCATATCTAAGGCTTATTTAATTTTAACTTTTGAATGGGGGTAAATTTATAAATAAAATCTTATTTGAACCGCTGTTAACATGAATTTGCTTAAACGATTTTTTATTATGTGAAATTTTCTTCGCCAGAAGTTAAATCTGTAGATAAAAAAGCATCTCGATTTTTACTTCTGAAGTCAATCAATCCTCTTACCATAAGCTTTTCTCCGAATCGCCCAGACCATACCGCCTATTCCCAACAGGACAACTACTGGCAAAGCCACATTGATCAATTGCCAAAATGATTTTTCTTCCGATACTTTGACCCTATTCAAAGGTCTGATTTTTATGATTCGAGTTCGTGAAGCAATTATTCCTTCCGGATCTGCCAGATAGTTTACCAAATTACTGAGCAAGACCTTGTTGGCAAAAGTGGTTTGGCTGAGTTGATCCTCTCCGAGCGTAAGCGGAGATCCATCCTGAAAGCTCAATTGGCTTTGAAACAACTCTCCATCACCAAAAATCACCACTTTACCTTGGCCACTTTCATTAAAATCTTCCTTATTAAATTCTTCTGGAGCAAATCGATTCTTGAATACAGAAGTGAACTCCCCTTCCAAAAGGTATCCTAATGGAAGATTTTTCAGCTCAAAGGCTTTTGGATCTGGCTCAATAGCAATCTCATCAAGCGAGATTTGTAGTGGTGCAGGAAGAATTCTGGAATAATCGGAGGTAAAAACCAAAGGAGTTTTTGTCACGCCTTCTGCCTTCACCGTGTCGATACTGCTCGCAAACCTAAAACTCAACACATCTAACCCTTTGGTAATGGGGTGGTTTTGCATGATTGCAGCTTGAAAATAATAGAGCCAAGGCATAGGTCGCATTTGCTCCTGATTCCCAAAATTCCCGGCCATCGTAGGAATCAAGCCAAAATTAAAATCTTGAATGAGATCGTTATTTACCCGAACTCCGTAGCGAAAAAGCAGATTTTCGAGTCCTGTTTCAAAAGGCATTCCAAGCGTAGTCCCACTAGAAAGTGCCTCCTCTGAAACTGCAACTCCATTCATCAAAACCACAAGATTTCCACCATTCAAGACATATTGATCCAATAGATAAATTTCCCGATCAGAGAATTGCTCTTTAGGAGATTGGATGAAAATAATTTTAAAAGTAGCTAGATCAGCAGTTTTCTTTGCTTGATCCAATGGTACTTTGAAAATCTCAAATTCCCCGTCTAGTGCCTCCACGATTCCAAATCCATCATCCTGCCCATTTTCCCCATGGCCGATCAGCATCGCAATAGTTGATGAGTTTGGAGAGATTAATTTTTGAATCGCTTTACTAAGTTCGAACTCCAAATTCTCAATCGACTGATTCAAAATTTGATCCGGAGACATGCCTCGCTCTCCTTTCAGCACCAAAGCGCCAGTCTCAAATTCAGAATCGCTGATCAAAAACCCCGGAAAAATAAGCTGGGCTTGTTGACTGGAGTTTTGATTTACAAATAGATTTGTCGGATTGATTCCATAATCCACCAAGCTCAAAATGAATTCTTCTTGCTCCGCTTGATCCACTTTTAATGGATCGAAATAGGAGTAGGAAATCGGCTCAGGACTGTAAGCATTGAAGGTTCGCACAGTCTCTTCGATAGATT
>CAWUWQ010000328.1:0-6508 GCA_963926065.1 uncultured Algoriphagus sp. | reverse complement strand
TTCCCTCAGCTGCCAAATTCCGGATGGTTTGCTGATAGTTTTCAATTTGTTTTTGATAATTACCAGAGCGGGTTTTGATTTCTTCATGTACTGGTACAGATTCTACTACTGACCAAGTGAGGCCTGCAGCTTCGATGATTTCTTTTCGCTGCTTAATCTCTTCTTGGCTCCAAACTTCACCATTTGGAACATGGTGCAAGGCCGTAACGATTCCAGTTGCACCAGCTTGTCTTATATCGCGAAGACTAACTGGGTCTTTGGGGCCATACCACCGCATGGTTTGTTGCATTGTGATCATTTTCTTGAAGAATAAGGGATTAGAGAATAAGAGATTGAAGTCCCAATAGTCATCGGGAGAGGATAAGTGAATATTAGATTAGAAATTAGTCATAATAGTTGAGATTAGACGCCTGAATAAGCGCTGAATCCACCATCTACAGCGATGACAGTGCCGGTGACAAATGCCGATGCATCTGCACAAAGCCAGTGTAAAGTTCCCAGCAAATCCTCAGGGTTGCCAAAGCGATTCATTGGCGTATGGGTTATGATTTGATTTCCTCGCTGAGTGAGGCTTCCATTTGGTTCTGTCAACAAGCTTCTGTTTTGTTCGGTAAGGAAAAAACCCGGAGCCAAAGCATTGACACGAAAATCAGCTCCATGCTTTGTCGCCAATTCCACTGCCAAAAATTTAGTGAAATTATCTATAGCGGCTTTTGCCGCAGCATAACCCATTACTCTGGTCATTGGTCTTGAAGCCGCCATTGAGGAAATATTGATGATGTTTCCTTTTCCTGATTTGAGCATCAAAGGAAGCAGTGCTTTGGTAGGAAGTATAGTTCCAAGGAAATTGAGGTCTACCACTTTTTTCAAAGAATCCGAATCTAAGTCCAAGAATGTTTGGTCAGGTCGAATTACAGCTCCGGGCATATTTCCTCCGGCGCCATTGATCAAAATGTCTATTTCACCAAATTTTGCAGCGAGCTTATCCGTAAGCTGAACCAAAGCTTCCTCATCCGTCACGTCAACAGCGTAGCTTTCGGCATTTCCTCCAGCCTCAATTATCTCAATCTTTAATGAATCAATTTTGGACGCCGTTCGGCCTAGTAAAATGAGTGTTGCTCCATTAGCAGCTAGGTACTTACACATGGCACTACCCAATACCCCGGCGGCACCAGTGAACACAATTTTTTTTCCTTTAAGGGAAAATAAAGAATCAGGCATAATTAACTTTTAAAGTTTGAGGGGCTAAAATCAAAATAGTTTTTGGCATTGGTATAGCAAATGTCGGTAATTAGCTTCCCAAGCCACTCTTCATCCCAAGGTAGCTCACCATTGGCAACATCTTTGCCAAATAAATTGCAGAGAATCCTTCTGAAATATTCATGTCTTGGAAAGGATAGAAAGCTTCTTGAATCAGTGAGCATTCCTATAAAACAGCTGACCAGTCCCATGTTGGAAAGGGTATTCAATTGCTTTTCCATGCCATCTTTCTGATCCATGTACCACCAGCCCGAGCCAAATTGAATTTTCCCTTTTGAGGATCCATCATTGAAGTTGCCGATCATAGTTGCCAAAACCTCATTGTCTCGTGGATTCAAGTTATAAAGTACTGTTTTGGCCAGTTGATCGGTTGAGTCAAGTTCGTTTAAAAAGCCAGCGAGGCTCTTTGCCTGATCAAAATCTCCAATGGAATCGAAACCGGTATCAGGACCTAGAATTTTCAGAGACCTAGAATTCGTATTTCGTAATGCTCCAAGATGAAATTGTTGCACCCAGCCTTTGTTATGGTATAGCTTACATAAGGCAGCGAGAGTCTTGAATTTAAAGAACTTCACTTCTCGGGGATTTAGGATTTTGCCCTGCAACAGATGCTGGAATAAGGTATCGATGTTGAATTCATTTTCCTGGAAAAAATATAGCTGCTCCAATCCATGATCAGAAAGTCTACAGCCGCGCAGATGGAAATAGTCGATTCGATTAGACAGGGCTTCCAAAAGGGTGTCAAAGGAATTAATAGATACACCGCTTGAAGTGGTTAATCGATCCAGATAAGCCCGATAAACTTTAGGCTCCTCTACAGTGTAAGCCTTGTCAGGTCTGAAAGCAGGATGTAGCTGTAGCTTAGTTTGTTTTGATACAAAAGAGACATGCTCAGCCAAATCATCAGTAGGATCATCTGTAGTACAGACAGTTTCTACGTTCATCTGATTCAGTAATCCCAAGGTGGAAAATTCATCAGTTTGCAACTTTGAATTACAGGCTTCATAAATTTCCTTGGCAGAAGCTTCATTCAGGAGTTCCTCAATTCCAAAATAGCGCTTTAGTTCTAAGTGAGACCAATGATAAAGTGGATTCCTCATGGTAAAAGGAACAGTCTGTCCCCATTTTAGAAATTTCTCTGCATCTGAAGCATTTCCAGTAATAAAATGCTCATTGATGCCTAAAGTACGCATGGCTCTCCACTTGTAATGATCGCCAGCCAACCAAATCTTCGAAAGGTTCTCAAATTTTTTATTTTGATTGATCTCGTTTGGAGAGAGGTGATTGTGATAATCAATTATCGGAAGGTTTTTCGCGTAGTTATGATACAAGGCTCGGGCATACTCATTTTGCAAAAGAAAATCTTCGGATAGGAATGGAGTGTGTATTGCAGCTAAAGACATGTTTTATTGAAAGCGGTTGAGTTAGGTTTTTGGTACTTTAAATTAGGCTGATTATAACCCGGAATCATTTTAAAATACGGAAACGATTGCGAAAATAAGAATCCATTTTGGGTAATTGTTAATAAGGTTTTGTATTTTCCAAAACCCAAAAACCCCAAAAACCTAAAATACTATGGCTGCAGGCATAAACCTCAAAGAATTAGCTGCTGAACTCAAATTAGCGCCATCTACAGTTTCTCGTGCGCTCAACGATAGCTATGAGATAAGCGAAGAAACAAAAAAGAAAGTAATTAGGATGGCAGAGAAGTTGAATTATCATCCTAATCAGTTTGCGAGAAGCCTTCGGGAGAATAAAAGCAAAACTATTGCTGTGATTATTCCGGAGCGGATCAATAATTTCTTTGCACAGGTGATCGATGGAATAGAGGAGATCGCCCAAGAGCATGGTTATCATCTGCTGGTATACAATACCCACGAAGATGTAGACCGAGAGAAGAAAATCGTAAACCTATTATTAAATGGGAGAGCCGACGCGGTGGTAATGTCCGTTTCCAGTCAAACAAGTGATGTCTCACATTTACAGAAGCTTTATGATAGGGGACTCCCCTTGCTGTTTTTTGACCGGATCTGTGATGAAATCCCAACTACTAAATTCATTACCAATGATTATGAAAGTGCTTACGAAGGAACCAAACATCTCATCCAGCAGGATTGTAAAAAAATAGCTTTCTTAATGATCAGCAAGGAGCTTTCAATTACCAAAGAACGCTATAGAGGCTACTGCGATGCTATAAACGAAGCTGGACTTGTCGCGGAACCTACCTTTAGCTTGAATTGCTGTATGTCAGAAGAAGAAAATATAAAATTGATTACAGACATGCTTTTGTCAGATGACCGGCCAGACGGTATTTTGTCAACCGTGGAAAAATTAGCCATTGCTACTTATCACGCGGTGAAACGAACAAAAATCCGCATTCCAGAAGATTTGAAAATTATTAGCTTCGCAAATACGTCAATGGCTGGACTTCTAAATCCTTCCCTGACGACTATAAATCAACCTACCTTGACGATCGGTCAAGAATGTGCCAAGTTACTAATTGGAAAATTGACTAAGCCAAAGCATTTTGAATTGATTAATCAAGTAATTACTATCCCATCTAAGATCACCATTCGATCTTCTACGGTAGCGGAGTAATAAGATCTTTTTCCCTAAAGTAGCACTATTAAACCTCAGTGCTTAAGCAACTTTAAAGAGTGTGAATAACAAAAAAGCTGCTCTAAATTAGAGCAGCTTTTTCTGTTTTATCCAAATCTATATGTATCTACTAATATCCTGGGTTTTGTGGAAATGCGCTTGAAGTTCCTTCAGCTCGATCAATTTGATTCTGAGGAATTGGTCTCAAAACATGAAAGCTCTGGATGTTTGGTGCAGCTTGTGGGTTATATAACTTCACTCTTTCAATCAAGATACCCCAACGTTTCAGGTCTAACCATCTACTTTGTTCACCAATCAGTTCTCTTTCCCTTTCTTCTGTGATGAATTCAAAAGTCAATTCTGATTCAGAAATCTCCATTTCAGACTCTTTTCCTGGGAATGCAGCTCTTCGCCTTACCATATTTATATTGGCTGTAGCAGGACCGATTTTTCCTTGACGGAATTGAGCTTCAGCAAGCATTAAGTAAGTATCAGCCAATCTCATAGCAATGTAATCTCTTCCCCCTTCAAACTGAGTACGGTCAACTCTTCCTGGATCCATATGCTTTCTTAATGCAGGAAAAAGTCTTTCCGTGTAAAGCTCTGGAGTGAGGACCTGATAAGAATAGTTCGCTCTTTCTGATTCCTGTATATTATAGCCTGGTAGCCATATGGTAGTATCACCTTGCGCAAAAGTTACTGTAGATTTTGACTTATCAAATGAAGTATTGTAAGTACCTGGTCGATTTGAAAGAAAATTATCACGGTAAGACTTCTTATATCTTGAATCATTTACACGATCTGCGAAAATAGTGTTTAAGGTATAATCCGTTGGCCTAAAGCGCTTAAAAGGTCTACCATTTTCTGTGTCTCTTATCATTCCTGGTTGATTGTCATATTCCATCAGGAAAAATACGTGAGCATTATTTCCTCCACCATTTGTAAGAGGATCTCTAGTGTATTGAATAGACCAGATTACCTCATCATTGATTTCATTGCCAAATGCGTGTACATCAGCGAAATCAGGAAGTAAAACCAACCCATAATTAGTAATTACACTTTGTAATAACAGCTCAGCTTTCGCATAATCAGATGATTCTTTTGCTTCTGAAGTAGCTTTGGTAAGATATACCCGCCCAAGTAAATGCTCTGCCGCAGGTCTAGTCGCTCTTCCAAAATCACTTGACTTAGCTTTTGCTTCCAAATTTGGAATAGCTTCTTCCAGGTCTTGAATGATAGCAGCATAAATAGAGGCTACAGATGCTCTTGTTACTTCTTTAGTAGGAACTGTAGTTTCAGAAAGCTGTAAATCAACTCCTCCAAATAACTGCACCATAACGAAATAATGGTGTGCTCGGATAAATTTGGCTTCTGATACTCTTTGTAATACTACAGATTGGGATACTCCTGTTACATCAACAGATCTATCTATTACTGCATTACTTGTGTTTATCCCGCGGTATAATTCATCCCAAAGTTCACGTATATGACCGTTTTGTGTATCAAATTGATTGGTATAGGTATTCATGAATTTCCAAGAACCATCCGCACCATTGGTATAAGTATCGGTTCCGAAAATCGTCAAGTTGTTTCCACGCTCAGTTCCGTACCATGCTCTCATAGTGCTATATGCTGCATTGACACCATCATTAAGACCCTTAGGCGTGGTGAGGTAGTCATTACCAATTTGTGATACTACTTCTTCATCAAGAAATCCACTACAGGAGGCCATTATTGAAATCCCTAGGATTAGGGCCGAAGACTTAGCCCAAATGTTTATTTTTATTGCTAATTTTTTCATCGCTGGTTAGAATTTTGCATTAATACCAAATGTGAATGAAGTAACCGCAGGAGATACGTTTGCATTGACTGTTCCGCCCCCTACACCTTGTTCTCCGTCTATAAAGACCTCTGGATCGATTCCTTTGTGTTCTGATCTATAATTGGCAAAAATGAAAGGCTGTTGAATACTGGTATAAATCCTCAAACTAGTCATGCCAATTTTCTTAGCAGCTTCCGGAGTGAAGTTATAACCTAAGTTTATGTTTCTCACCTTAATGAAGGTGCCATCGAAGTATTGCATAGAACTTGCATATTTCGCGCTTTCCTGATTTACATTTGGTCTAGGATAAGAATTGGTAGGGTTATTTGGAGTCCAATAATCAATATCTAAATTGTTATATCTACCAGCCAAAGAGTTGTTAGAAGTATGGAACTGAGATCTGAGCATTGATCCAAATCTTCCATATAGGAAGAAAGAGAAGTCAAAGCCTTTGTACGAGAATCTATTGGTCATACCCATTGCAAAATCAGCCACTGCAGATCCTAAGAATTGTCTATCATCTGCGTTGATTTTACCATCCCCATTAAAGTCTTCAATTTTAATCTCGCCTGGTACACTTCCGAAAGCTTTTGCTTGATCTAATTCACTTGTTTGCCAGATACCAATTTTCTTCAAGTCATAGAAAATGGTCAATGGTTGACCAATAAATCTACCGGCTGAAATATCATCACCGTTTGGAAGTGAGATGATTTCCTCTGTGTTTTTAGTGAAAATCAAATCAGTGGTCCAAGTAAAATCTCCTTTTTCAATATTCAAGGTAGAAAGTGTCAATTCAATACCGCGGTTTTGCGTCTCGCCGATGTTGGT
>CAWUWQ010000327.1:0-13349 GCA_963926065.1 uncultured Algoriphagus sp. | reverse complement strand
AGGGAATCGATTCGGTGTTAGTGGCAAAAATCAGGACATTACCGTCCTTGTCTCTTTCGGAATCTACCCTGATCTGGGCCATAGAAAAAGGTAGTGTAATGAATAAAAGAATTAGAGATAAAATAAGTGATTGCATTGAATTTTTTTTTTAGAACCAGACCCTTAATATTAGTTTTCAGGAGTTAAAAAAACAAACTTATCGAGTAGTTATTTTTCTGGATTTTGAAAAACTATTATCTAGGGACGCGAAAACCATGAAAAATAAGCATAAAGCAACTAGGATAATTCAGGAACTCCTCTTGCTCAGAATTTGAAATCTCTAAATTCGGATCGTTAAAACTCCAAATTCATGCGCTGACGCCATGCGAAAGCCAACATCGGAAGTTGTTGGTAGCTATTAATCCCAGCCTTGACACCTTGACTTTTCAGAAAAATATCGTTTGATTTCCGACTCAGTTCAATCGAAAAAGGCTTGATCGCATCAGAAGCTTTTTGAATAGAAATTAAGTCTGCTCTGAGTCCAGGATCCAATGTTTTGATCCATTCTGCGTACTCATCTGGAGCCATTCGGTAATAATCTCGGATTTGATACATCAATAGACGCAAATGCCCTGAATACTTTAATAAGACGTCATCGCTATTAGTACAAATCACCCAAGCGATGAAATTCGCCTCACCTTCATTGGTCACCCCATAGCTATGAGCCATTTCGTGTGCAACGGTAAAGGGCTGCTCAAGTGGATGAAGTGTAGGGTCAATATAGCTTTCGCCAGTGAACGGAAAATAGATCCCAAGAATCCCCATTTTACGCATAAATCCCGGTGGTGGGAAAAGCTTAGTTCTTGGTTTTCCAGTAAAATTCAAGCCTAGCAGATCGAGGTTCTCTCCCATGTTTTGGCGAACCACTTCTTCAAGAGATGAATACGGAAGAATCTCGGCTATAGCTAAAGTGTCTGAAGTGATCGAATTTCGAAATTGACGGGCTAATCTATGAGTAATTTGAATTTCAGATTTCAGCTGTTCCAGATTGAGAGACTTTGGACTTAAGCCCAACTGTTCAAAAATTGGAGTTCGATGGTAATTAAATCCCCATAGAAAAAGGAAAAAAAATACTAAAGCCCCCACGCTATTCAATAAAAATCTAAAGGCATAAAAAGTCTTTAATTTCCATCCTTTTCTTTTCAGAAAGCGAAAAAAACCGATTCCTATAATTAGACAAACAGAGGCAATAAAAAGATACACACTGGGAAAGGATAATTTTCCCAGCGACATATCGATAATATTTCGGATTCCCGGAAAAAAAATTCGGGAATAGATTTCATCTGTTTTCTCGGGATTTCGGACTGCAATGTATCGGAAAACCAATGCAATCAGCCCAAGAATAGCCCAAGACCAGTCTCGTTTTCCCATCTTGGATTTGGAATTATACGCCCTCTGCTTGCACTTCCTTCACTTCAGGAAGCATTCTTGTCAGAAGATTTTGAATACCAGCTTTAAGCGTCACCGTGCTGGAAGGGCATCCTGAGCATGAGCCTTGCAGTAAGACCTTGACAATCCCATCCTGGAAAGAATGGAAAACAATTGCTCCTCCATCTTGCTCTACTGCAGGTCTGATGTATTCATCCAGAATACCTTTGATTTTCTTCACAATCTCTGAATCATTCTCATCGAAAAGTGGGTCTCGATCAAAATCTGCTTGAACTACAACCTTACCCGATTCAAGGTAATGACGGATATGATCTTTAATAATCGTCTGGATCTCTATCCAATCAACGGCTTGATCTTTGGTGACTGTAACAAAGTTAGAGGTAACGAAAACTCGCTGAACCGCTGCAAAATTAAAAAGTTCTTGAGCAAGCGGGGAATTGGCCGCACTGGCGGAATCCGGATAGTCAAAGCTCACCCCATCCTCAACTAACATAAAATTAGCTACAAATTTTAAAGAATTGGGATTTGGATTAGCCTCCATATAGAGGTGGACTGGTTTGGCTTGTGCTTTCAACATAATAGAGTCAATTTTTGAATAAAGAACCGAATTGTCAGCTTATAGTTCCGACAATTCGGTTTTAATGAAATCATTTTTTGAAAGGTCTCCCAGTAGCGGCGTACCAGATTCCTCCATAAAGATGCTTTAGAAAGACATCGTCTTCCCAAGCAGAGTCCACATGGCCCAATGCAGTATAGAAAACTCTCCCTCCATCAAATTCATGATACCAAGCCATTGGATGACTTGCACCATTACCTTTCGCTACTTTGTAAGTGCTTTCATCGGCATTGATCAAAACCTTTAAATTTGGATTGATATCCTTGTACTCATATAGTTCGTCCGTCCACATCCAGTTTTTTGGGAGGTGCCAAGTAGCTGGATGATTTTGATCCACTACGTCGAGTCTTAAGGTTTGCTGTGCTGGATGTGCTAGGAAATACGCACCCATCATTTGATTGTACCATGGCCAATCGTACTCCGAGTCCGCCGCAGCGTGCACTCCCACGACGCCTTTTCCACTTCTTACAAATTTCTGTAAAGAAGCTCGAGTCGCCTCGTCGAAAATAGTCCCAGTACTGCTGACCAAAATTAACACATCATATTTGGCAAGACTTTCCTCAGAAAGAATCTTAGGATCTTCAGAGGCATGTACACTGAATACCTGCTTCTCTCCCATCTTCTTCAACGCCACCACCGCATTTGGGATAGATTGGTGACGGAATCCGGCTGTTTTGGTAAATACCAAGGCTTTAAATTGCTGGGCAGGAGCAATCATGATAATACTGAAAACCAGCCCTAAGGTGATAAGTGTGCGTTTTAGATTCATAGGTTTTTTGCTTTTTGGGTTGTTGAAAATTGAATATTGAGAATTGATTACTAACTATTATTATGAGACTAATCAGTTTTTCTAAAAGGTAATCATCCTAATCGGATTTGTGAAACTCTTAAATCTGGGACACTTCTGTAAACGGTCTTCCCTGAAGCTATCACTTGATAAGTTCAAACTTTTCTCCTGCTTCTTTTCTGGAAAATGCATTAAAATGCCACCATTCTGAGCCGATGCCGGTAAATCCAGAAGTAGTCATTACCGACCTGAGAATTTCTCTATTAGCGACCTGAGCTTTTGTAATAGTCCCCGAGGCAAGCATCTCCATCTCGCGATCTGGATAGGCAGCGTAGCCAAAGAAATCATATCCAGTCCCCATATCCAGCGGTTGACCAGATTCATTGTCATAAATGGTAAGGTCAACAGCAACTCCGAAATTATGTAAACTCCCAACTTTTGGATCTGCCACGTAAAGCGGTTTCAAGCTGTCCGGCTTAGCTAGATTATCCCAGAGAATTTGCTGCACTTCCAAAGGCCTAGCGGCATCATAAATTAGCAAAGTCAGGTTTGGGTACTTAGTAGTGAGTTTTTCTTGTGCATTCCGCAGGAGCTCTGCAACTTCTAGCTGAAAAAACGCCCGCTCCAAATCCCCATATACATCCTGGCCAAAGAAATTATCTGTAGTGCTATATTTCAATTCTACTCTGATCCCAGGGATAATGCCTTCCAAAGCTACCAGTCCTTGGCTTATTAATGATTCCTCCAACGTGGAAGGCTCAGACATCTCTTCAGTTGTAATAAGTGTCTCCCCAATTTCCCGCTCCAGAACTTCCTCAAGATTTTCCGCACTTCGTTCTGTAGCACAGGAAGTCAAAATGAATGATTGAAGTAAGAGTATGGCAAACTTTAAAACGATTTTCATAAGTTCTTATGAACAATTGTAGCACTAGCTTGAGCGGTAGGCAAAACAACAATATCTGCCAACACCACATGTGCAGGTCTATTTACCACAAATTCTATGATTTCCGCAATGTCTTGAGCGACAAGAGGTTCAAAACCCTGATAAACCTTTCCAGACCTACCTTCATCCCCTTTAAATCTAATCATAGAAAACTCCGTCTCCACTAATCCGGGATGGATGGCAACCACTCGGATTCCAAAGGGATTTAAATCCATTCGCATTCCTTTGGTAATCGCATCTACAGCAGATTTTGACCCACAGTAGACATTTCCATTCGGATAGGCTTCTTTACCTGCAATTGATCCAATGTTGATTACCATTCCAGATTTCCGCTCGCACATTCCGGGAATGATTGCTTTTGTTACATAAAGTAAACCCTTGACATTGATATCGATCATCGAATCCCAATCATCCAGATTCCCGGTTTGAATCGGGTCCATGCCATGTGCATTTCCGGCATTATTGATGAGGACATCGATGGCTTTCCACTCTTCTGGGAGATCTCCCAAGATTTGGAGAACGTGTTCCCGCTCTCTCACATCAAATACCAAAGGCAAAAAAGCTACACCTTCAGCTAATTCTTCGCGCAATTCTTCCAATCGATCCGCACGTCTTCCTGTAGCTATTATAGAATAACCATTTTTTGCAAGCGTAAGCGCAGTGGCCATTCCGATTCCGGAAGTAGCACCGGTAATCAAAGCAATTTTCTTCTTCATAGTGGCAAGATAATGGATTTAACAAAAAGCAAAAAGACCGATATGATCGATCGGCCTTTGAGAAATATGGTTTTTATCAGCTGGAGAAACTGGTTTTTTTTACTGAAAATTCAGGTAAACCGTAATCGACCTTCTCCTGATGGAAGAAATCGCATCTCTAAATAATGGATTTGTATTTTCAGCTTGATAGATATTATTCAATCCATGAGAGAATCGGATTTCAGGAGCAAACTTGAAGTATTTGAAATAAATCTCAAAGCCCATTCCCATTTCCAGTGAGAAATCTTTCCCGGTAGTCACTAGCTCTTCAATATTGGCTTCATCCTGACTTTTAGTCCGAAAGTTATAGCTCGCTCCGCCTACCCAATACATTCGAGCATTATTGAATCGAATAGATCTATACTTGAAGAGAAGCGGCAATTCAATTAAGGTAGCTTCAGATTTTATAAATTGGCTATTAGATCCTGGATTGGGATCTGCAGAATTGCCAGGAATAGTACTGGTATTATCTGTTGAGGCAAAAAAACTCACCTCAGTTTGATACTCATAAAAACCCACTTTCGGGGTAAAAAGCAGCTGAACCTGATCGTGAAAACTTAAAATTCCTGTGAATCCCAGAGAAAACCCTGGGGAAAATTGGGGAAAAACCCCTCTAACCGTAGGGCTGGTACCGTTAGAATTAAACAAAAAGGAATCTGTATATTTTATCCGATAAGCAGAGTTATGTCCCGCTAAGAAAAATCCATAGGAAAGCGTACGATCATCAGAGCCTGAGGTACTAGTCAGGCCGAACATCCCCTGAGCAAAGGACTGAGAAGTTAAAAAACTCGCTACAAAAACAACAAGGATTACTTTACCCCAGTGTAGATTGAGCTTATTCCAAAAGTGAGTGATTTGCATACGTTGCTAGTAAAGCCGACTTTTTTCAATATCGCCAAGAATTCTTCCCCATCTGGGAAAGCTTGGACGGATTCAGGAAGATAAGTATAAGCAGAATTGTCTTTGGATACTATTTTTCCTATTTGAGGCAATATCGTATTCGAATAAAATGAATAAGCCTGCTTCATTGGGGTGACAGTTGGCTTGCTAAACTCAAGGATTACTGCTTTGCCTCCAGGCTTCAATACCCGATACATATCCGACAATCCCTTCTCCAGATTCTCAAAGTTCCTGACTCCAAATGAAACGATGACTGCATCAAACTTATTATCCTCAAAAAGCAAACCTTCTGAATCTCCAAGCTGCAAATCAATAATATGCTCCAGTCCACGCTTCTTCATTTTTTTTCTTCCCTCTGCTAGCATCCCTTCAGAGATATCCACTCCGATGATTCTATCGGGATTGAGGGCCAATGCCTCGATTGCAAAATCTCCCGTGCCGGTAGCAATGTCCAGAATCAATTTCGGTTGATCTTTCCTCAATAACTTGATGGCCTTTTTTCGCCAAATAATATCTATTCCCAAACTCAACACGTGGTTGAGGAGGTCATATTTTGGGCTGATGTTGTCAAACATCTCAGCTACTTGAGATTTTTTAGAGTCTTTTTTATCTTTGTAGGGAACTACTGACATCACGAATCGGTCTTTGAAGAAGCAATAATACTGAAGAAACCTGAGGAAAGGAAAAATGTTCGGCTCCGAGTTATTTCAGACTCTTCCACTTAAAATTGTACTTTTGCAATCAACTCCTCAATCATGATTCATAAAGCAGCATTTGTCATCAGTAATTCCAACCCTGGAAATTGCCCAAAACCAGATCGTGCGGAGATTGCATTTATCGGCCGATCTAATGTGGGAAAGAGTTCCCTGATCAATCTGCTCGTTGGTCAAAAGGGGCTAGCTAAAACCTCCCAAAAACCTGGGAAAACACAATTGATCAATCATTTTGTGATCAATGATCGCTGGTATTTGGTTGATCTTCCAGGTTACGGCTTCGCCAAAATCAACTTAAAAGTAAAACAAGGCTGGGAAAGTATGATAAGTACCTATCTCACCAAGAGAGAAAATCTCTGTGGGGTTTTTGTATTAATTGACAGTCGATTAGAGCCACAACTAATCGATCTTGAATTTTTACTGTGGTGCGGTACCGAAGGTGTGCCGACTGCAATAGTATTTACGAAAGCAGATAAGCAGTCAAAATCAAAAACCGATCTAAACATCCGAGCCTTCCTAAAGAAATTGACTGAGGTCTTCGAAGAAGAGCCAGACTACTTTGTGACTAGTGCGGAAGCTGGAACCGGTAAAGCGGAATTGACATCTTTTATCGAAACTTTAGTCGTGGAACACGAAAGTGGAAAATGATTTAACCTGGATTATGCTTTAAGATTCGTAACGAGATATCAAACCACAACAAAATCAGTCACTTTGGAGATCGAGTCGTGGCACCGCTACAGTAAGATCGAAAAGTTATTTGCAACGACTGATTTTGAAGCGATTTGAGACAGTGCCACCGAACAGCAACTTTTGGCCTTTCAGATAGACCATGACATCACTCGGTGTGTGCACGTTTTTCGCCAAGTTAAATGCAATAATTGTGTCACCATCCATAGGTATCGTCAGCGTGTCCTCCAGCCAAAACGCAGGAAGGCTTTCCTCACCTGCTTCTTGCCCCATTCGTCCAGGGAATAATTACCACCTGCGATGATGGTTGCGTCCGTATACGACTTGTTACCACCTACGTGATCGAGATGCCAGTGGGTGTTGATCACCACAATCTTCCTGCCTGCGGCTAAGTCGGTCACCCTTTGGTAAAGCATTTCGGAGGCTTCATCCATTTTGCTATCGACCACAACCACCAAACTGTCGGAAGTGATGATGCATATGTTGCCCCACCACCCGTGATAATTGTCAGGTTTTGGCTCAGCTGAGCGACCTCCGTTTGTTTCATTTTCGAGAGAAAAGGCTGAAGGTAGACCATGTAGAGGGTAGTACCTACCGCTATCAGTACAAGGACCACGATGCCGACCCATTTGAGGGTTTTTTCATTGTTTGGTTGTGTTAAAGGAGGGTTTCCCAGCTGACCGGCGTCGTTCTCCGTTGTGATAAGTGATGACGTTAGCGAAAGTTCCGGCGTTTTGAAAAAGAGTGATTCAGCGAATATTGATGGATTTACCTGGCTTTATCGACAAAAAAAAACAGGCCTGCGCCAAAAGCTTCAGCGAGGGCAGTGTGAAGATGTAAGTTTGACGACCCAGTTTGACATAGCCACTTAAAAGGTGATGAATTCAATTCCTCCCCGTCCATTTGACAAACTTTGCTCTTCAAGTATTTATAGAACAAATTTGATCGCTATCACAGCGTTTTGATGAATACATTTCTGTAAAAAATCTCAGCGCCCTCAGCTTGTAAAAGAATTTTGCCTTTTGTGAGCGGCTGCCAGCTTTCCATGTCAGCGTCCCAGTATTTCATGTCGATCGCTTCATTCACCAGCTTACCGTTGATTATAAAGGTAGCGTGATCGCCATTTACTTCCACTTCCACTTTATTCCAGCCAGGCACTTCCCATGAGTAAAACCTGGAGAACCGGTGGTATTTGTTCTCGAGTTCGCCTTTAGTTCGAAGTTCGCCTTTTGGGTCATAGTGTTCCGATGCATCCACTTTGGTTGATGCCCGTGCCCCTATAATCCATAAATCACCGAGGTCACCTTCCTGAATCTGACATTCAATACCATAAGGCCAAAATACTTCTTCATTGAAAGTGTGAAACAACACCCCAGCGTCCCTTACATTTTCAGTTCTTGGGGCAAACTTCTTTTCTCCCCATTTAAACTCAAACGTCAGATGATAACTACCATATTCTTTGTCGGTGACGAGGCCTGCAAAGGACTGTAATGACCCACCTATTTGGTTAGGATATGCATGAATGGCTCCATTCTCAAAAGTGAAGAGCGCAAGACTGTCTGGTCCATTTCCGTCGGTGACGGTGTGCCATCCAGCTAAATCTTTTCCGTTGAGCAAGCTGGTAAAACCGTTTGAAGGTGTACTGGCAAAAGTTGCCGACTTGTCGTCTGTAGTCGTACTATTTTGAGGTGTACTGCAGAACGTGACTAGCGAGGCAAGAAAAAAAAGGCAGATGTGTTGGGTGTATTCCATAGAGGAATATAATACTTTCTTTTGATCAAGCCAGTCTATTTGTTATGAGTAAGATATTGCTCTCTTTCTGTTTTATTGAACCGATTTGCCTGTTACATTTATATTCACTTTCTAGGTAGGCAGCTATCTACCATTCCTCAAAGCCACTAATATGATTCTAAAGTCATCTTTTCAGCTGAATTTAGTCACTGTTTTGTTCTGTTCGTGCAAGACTATGTCTCACCATCAGAATTAAGCGACGACGACTGCCATGTACATTGAAACTGAAGAATTTACCGCTCAAGGTATGCCCTTTTCCATGGGTGTTCAATATGGAGATATGTTGTATCTATCCGGGCAGGCAGGTGCCTTAGTCGAAACTGGGGAGCTCGTAGAAGGCGGAATTCAGGCCGAAACCAGGCAAACCATGCTCAATATTAAAAGTGTACTTGAGGCCAACGGCTCGTCGCTCGATCAAGTGATTAAGTGTAGCTGCATGCTAGCGGATATCGCTGAATGGGGAGCTATGAGTGAAGAGTACGTTAAGTTTTTTCCTAATCATAAGCCAGCGAGAAGCACATTCGGCACCACTGGGCTTGCGCTGGGAGCCAGATTAGAAATCGAGTGCATGGCCTATGTTGAGAATTGAATGAGGCGATCTGTAATTTTCAAACAAGCCAAAAAGAGGTTAACTTCTAATGGTTGTTGATTATACGGCAGAATATTATCTTGGATCCAATAACGCTAACCTTGCCATTTGTGAATAAGACGCTCTTTCTGCTGACAGCTGCATTTTGTTCGCTCCCTGCACAAGACCTTGTTATACAAGGCGGGTGGCTATTCACAGCTCCCTCCAATGAAGTGGTGCCCAACCCCGGCATATGGATTAAGACTAATAAAATCCAGCAAATTAGATGACTGAGAGGTAATATTGGTGCTCAAGTATTTACTATGGCGGATAATGATTACCTGCTTCCCGGACTTATCGATGTTCATGCGCACTATCGGGTCAGCTTTCAAAATCTGGCTCATGACGATACTGTGGCCATGCCGAAGATATTCCTGGCCAATGGGGTGACGGCTATTTTTCCGGCCGGGGAAATCGACCCGTTCAAGATGAAGGACCTGCGGGAGCAGATCGACAGGGGCGAGCGACCTGGTCCCCGCATACTGAGTACAGGCCCCTATTATGGTGCTTCAGCCCCCGACTAGAACAATGATTTTACAAAGGAAGACATCTAACGGGTCGATTTTTGGGCAGAAAATGGGGCGCGGGGATTCAAAGCCAAAAACATTACAGTACCGCATCTACAAGCCGTCATTGAGCGAGCCCATCAGCTTGGCCTCACTGTTACCGGCCATTTGAACTCAGGGTTCAAAGGTTCTGTGAACCCTCAGCAAGCTATTGAGATGGGGATCGACCGGATAGAGCATTTTCTTGGCGGTGAGCTGCTCGCCGACAGCATCGATGCCTACCAGAGCTTAAAGCAAATGGACCCGGCCGACCCTCGGCTGGACAAAATAATCAGTATGTATATCGAATATGGTGTGTATTTCGACGCCACCGTGGGTACCTCCTGCGCTATTGGAAATTCAGAGGAGTAAGCCTTCACGGATTGGGTAGATGAACGTCAGTTTCAGTAGATTTTCTAATGTATACTTCAGGTTTAAAGGATACTCTTATATTTGCAAGCTGAAAAAACACACTATATGGATTTCAAAGAATTAGCAACAGTATCTGGTAAGCCAGGTTTATTCAAAGTACTCAAGCCTACAAGAAGTGGGGTCATCTTAGAAAGTCTAGATGGAAAGAATTCGAAATTGGTAGCCGGAATGTCGCAGCGAGTATCCATACTTAGTGATATCAGTATTTATACTCTTACTGAAGAAGGAGCAGAGCCACTTAAGTCGGTGATGCAAAAGATCGAGAAGGAGTTTGCAGGAGATCTAGGATTGGATTCTAATCCAGACGATGTTGAACTCCGTGCTTTCATGAAGCATGTACTTCCTGAAGTGGACGAAGCTCGAGTATATACTTCCGATATCAAAAAATTAATTTCTTGGTATTCACTTATACGAGCCCAAGCACCAGAGACACTTGGTGAATCGGTTGAAGAAAAAAAAGAAGAAGATAAATAATTCAAGCCCCGAATCTGGGGCTTTTTTGATTAAAGCTCATGCCTGACAATTCCTCAAAAGACACTTTTCTATTCCTTAAAAAGGATTTTGAATTGCCTGAATTGGCAGAGAGCTTCGATGAAGATCAGACTATTCTTATGCTCTCCAAAGCCATAAGCCAACTCTTAGATCGGGATTTCGAAAGATTGCTCCAAATCTGCTATCGAATCGATTTAGGAGAGGAAAAGCTCAAAAAAATCCTACATGAGTCCGAACCAGACAGTGTTTCGCTTGACCTAGCCAAATCACTTTGGGAGAGACAAAAGCTAAAAATTGAGATCAGAAAAAGGTATTCTTAAACTTATTAACGGGAATTTATCAGGACAATTCCTTATTTTTTGATCCCCAAAAACAAACCCTTCCCTATGGCAAATCCCATCTGGATCATGACTTCAGCTTTTGATACGCTGAATCTCGATCAAACTATCAAAAAAGCTTTAGAAATCGGAGTACAGGGCTTAGACCTTTGCGTTTTCCGAAGAGATGGCTCACGCAATGATTTTGTAGCTACGCATCTAGACTATAATACTTTTGGTTCGGATGAGGCAAAAGCGACTTTGGATAAATTCAATTCCGCAAAACTCAGACTATCCATAGGCGCTTTTGAGAATCTAATTGGTGGAGATCCAATGCATCGGATCAAAAATCAAAACCATCTGCTCCGGCTTATCCGAATGGCATACCTCATGGGAGGAGATGAAAATGATGTAAAAGTCGGGACATTTGTAGGCTACAATCATGAACTAGGCAATCAAGAAGGTGGATTTGAAAAGAACCTACTCGAATACCAAAAAATCTTCACTCCTATCATCAACTATGCGGAAGATCTTGGAGTCACCCTTCTTTACGAAAACTGCCCCATGGAAGGCTGGAGAAGTTCGGGTCATTTCGGGACATTCAATAATCTTCCTGGCATCTTGGCCGCTCGAAAACTCATGTATGAACTCATTCCTTCCCCAAATCACGGTGAAATCTATGACCCTTCTCATGATGTTTGGCAGCATACGGACCCAGTTGCTGTAATACAGCATACCGACATGAACCGACTGAAAAGAATTCACGTCAAATCAACAAGAAATTTTTCTGATCCTTACTGGGGAAATATGTATCCCATGCAGGAAGTTCGTGAAGAATGGGTGGAGAAAACAGGGATTAGCTCTAGCAAAAGCCCTTGGGATAGGCACCATTACGAGGCTACTCTTCCAGGATTTGGGTTGGGAGATTCTATGGACTGGAGGGCATTTGTCAATTCGCTCAAAGAAAATGGATTTACCGGACCCTTCGAAATCGAGAATGAAGCTGTTCTATCTAAGCAGACTGGAAAAATGGGAGCAATCGTCCAAGGATGTAAAGCTGCCGTACAAAATCTCGCCCCGTTACTCTACGAATTGGGAGATGAAGGTTGGCAATATCCAGATTCAGAATATCAACCACTCTTGGATCCTGATCGAAAAGAAATTTCTGTAGTGACGATGGATGACTTATAAAATCAGACTTCTGATTTCAACCTTCCTACTCCCTATTTCTTACTTTCTTCATATCCGATATCGGCGGGCAAATTCAGGCTTTCTGCAGCCCCTACGGCAAGCTGATCACAGCGCTCATTTTCTATATTTCCTGCATGGCCTTTTACCCAGATAAATTTGGGTTTGTATTTCAAATGAAGCGGGATGTATCGTAGCCAGAGGTCAGGATTCTTCTTATCCTTAAACCCTTTTTTCTGCCAAGCCCAAAGCCAGCCTTTCTCGACCGAATCCACCACATATTTACTATCCGAATAGATCTGAACTGGGAATTCAGTGCTTTTCAATTCTTGGAGTGCCCGTATTACTGCCAAAAGCTCCATTCTGTTATTGGTCGTAAGGCGAAAGCCCTCCGCCAATTCTTTTCGATGGCCCCCAAATTTCAACACAGCCCCATAGCCGCCCGGACCCGGATTCCCTTTTGCTGCGCCATCTGTATAAATCGTAATCATGATCAAAGAAATAAAATCTGAGTTAAAGAATCGAATTGCATTTAGATAACTTCCGCAGGAAAGACGTTTGATTTAAAAATTTTCACTGCAATCGAAAGCAAAATAATTCCAAAAATTCTTCTCAAAACATCCAGTCCGGTTTTACCCAGCTTTCGCTCCAGCCAGTTCGTACTTTTGAGTACAGTATAGACAAATATCAAATTCAGCAGGATTCCGATGGCAATATTGACCTGCTCAAATTCTGCTTTAAGCGTCAAAATGGTTGTCAAGGTACCCGCTCCAGCGATCAAAGGAAAAGCAATCGGAACGATAGAAGCGCCTGTGCTAGCTTCAGGATCGACTTTAAAAATCTCAATTCCCAGGATCATTTCAGCTCCAATTACAAAGATGATGAGTGCACCCGCAATGGCAAAATCCTCTACTCCAATACCAAAAAGGCTCAGAATAGATTCCCCCGCCAGCATAAAAACGATCATAAGCAGTCCAGCTGCAAGTGTTGCCTTTGCGGACTGAATATGACCAACTTTTTTTCTCAAATTGATGACAATCGGTATAGAACCGAGTATATCTATTACTGAAAAAAGGATCAACGAAACGGATAAAATCTCTTTGAAATCAATCATGCCGCAAAAGTAG
>CAWUWQ010000326.1:0-15153 GCA_963926065.1 uncultured Algoriphagus sp. | reverse complement strand
CAAACTCGGGATAGCAGGAGGATTCCCCTTCAGCTCCAATCCATGACAATTCCCGCAATAGTTCGTATAAACTGCCTGCCCCACATTTTCAAAATTTGCATTGGCAGTCATCTGGATGATCCATGGAATCTGATTCGCATTGACGTACATCGTCTGTGTAGTGGGGTCAAAAGCCGCTCCGCCCCATTCTCCTCCCCCGTCCATTCCCGGGAAAAGCACAATCGGATGGTCCGCATTGGGTGGCAGCCAAGTCTCTCCCATCAAGGCATTTCCGAGTTGAGCCTGAATATCGGCTTCCCATTCTGGTTTGAGATTGAGAATGTCTGCCTCCTGAAAAGTCATTTTCATAAATGGCTCGGGCAAAGTCGGCATCGGCTGAGTTGGAGAAGTGACTTCGCCTCCCAAAGTAGATTGGGTCACCGGAGTTTCTACGATAGGCCATACAGGATCACCTGTCTCACGGTCAAAAACGTAAGTCATTCCTTGCTTGGAGATTTGGGCAACAGCATCGATCCATTTTCCATCTTTTTGGATTCGAATTAAGTTCGGGTTTGCCGGAAAATCCCGGTCCCATACATCGTGATGCACGGCCTGAAAATGCCAGATCCGCTCGCCTGTTTCCGCATTTAGCGCAAGCAAAGAATTCGCATATAAATTATCTCCGGCACGATTACCTCCCCAGAAATCATAGGTAGCAGAGCCAGTTGGCACAAATACAATTCCCCTATCCTGATCGACCGTCATTCCTGCCCAATTATTTGCTCCTCCTATTTGGGAGATCGTGCTTGGGTCCCAAGTCTCATAGCCTGCCTCGCCTTCTTTTGGGATGGTGTGAAAAATCCACTCTCGCTTCCCTGTCTTTATGTTATAAGCCCGGATATGACCTGGAGCTGCATCCAGCCCTTCGGAAAGTCGCATGCCTATAATTAATAAATCTTTGTATACCACCCCTGGTGCATTGGCTACGATCAAAAAGTCTTCCCGCTCCGTATCCAAGTCCTTTCGAAGATCCACTTTCCCTCCTTCTCCAAAACTTGGAATAGGTTCCCCAGTCAAAGCCTCGACAGCCAACAGCCAATTGCCTGCTCCAAAAAGAATTCGCTTGTCCTCCCCATCTTCCCAGTAACTCACCCCACGATTAGTCCCTGCCCAGCTATTTTCTCCTCCTAAAACCTCAAAGGGATCAAATCGCCAAACTTCGATTCCAGTAGCTGCATCCAATGCAAATACATTCAATTTGGGTGTAGAACCATACAGAAGACCGTTCACTACGATCGGCTGACATTGAATCTGAGATCGCTCGGAAGCATCTTCAGTGTGATAAGTCCAAGCCACTTCGAGTTGGGAGACATTCTCTTTCGTGATCTGCGAGAGAGCCGAATAGCGGGAACCATCTTCTGGTCCACCATAATGTGACCAGTCGGTATAATCTATATCTGGTGTTTTTTCTTGGCATGCTGCCAAAAGCAGAAAAGTCCCAAAAGTCCAATATCGCAGGTAATTCATAAGAATAGGTTAAAGACGAATGAAATATCGGTTTTTTTGGGAGATGCTGCAAGTAGGAGGTTTAGAGAATAATAGAGAAGAGATTGGGGGTGATTGGAAGATTGAGAGAATAGAGATTAGAAGATTAAAAGTTATAAACCCTGATAGCTATCGTAGGGAAAATTAAGATAATATCCCGGTTTTCTTATCTGTCACCTGTTCATATTTCTGATCATAATCTTTGCGAAGAGTCCCAAAAAGTCGATCCCAAATCAACGTGTAAAGGCCGTAGTTACCATGAAAATGTTGGTGATGTTGGTTATGGGCTGTACCTGTACTGACCCATCTACCGATCCAAGTTTTATGAAATTTGGCAGGAAGTAATTCGAATCCCAAATGCCCGTAGACATTGAAGAAAAATTGAAAGAGCAAAAATAGACCCAAAGCAGGAGGATTGACCGGCAAGGTGAATGCGATCACAGGAATAATTCCCGCTTCGATTACTGCTTCCAACGGGTGAAAAGCATATGCGGTCCAAGGCGATGGATTAGTAGAAAGATGGTGCACTCGATGCACGTATCTGAAAAGCTTAGGATGATGCATCAATCGGTGCGTCGCATAGAAATAGGCATCGTGAATCAGCAACATTGCTGGAAAAGTCAAGTAATAATAAACCTCACCATACTTGTCCCAAGGCTTGAATAAATTAGAATAATCATTGAATACGGTGAATACCAAAGTGGCCATCGTCGCAAAAATCACGATAGTAAAAAGCGAATAAATAATATCCCTCGAATAATGCTTCCATCCTGGTAAAGAGGTTTGGCTTCTCCGATTTGCAAGAATCTTATACAACAGAAAATAAAAAATCACAAAAACGATCCCCGCGATCACAAAATATCGTGTGGTAGTTTGCTCAGCAATGAACGTCCAGCGATACCAAAACTCCTCCCAATGCATATATTTAGCTTTTATAGATTTTAAATTTACGGCTCTTGTCCTGAACTTTTTCTTACTTCAAAAAAGAAATTTTAGCTACTGATCTGGCAGCGTGATTTTCAATCCATCTTCTGATAGCTCACAATGAAAAACTTCTAAATCTCCGCAAGAACCTGACTTAACTTGACCAGTCTTAATGTCAAATCGATAGTTATGCAGCGGGCAGATAATCTCCCCTATTCCATTAATACTTCCGTCGATCAATGATGCTCCCCGGTGCGGACAACTGCTGCTAAATGCATAAAACTCCTCCCTCATTCGGACCAAGGCGATCTGTCGATCTCCTACCCTGACTTTCTTAATCACCAATTTTGGGATCATCGCCTCAATCTGAGATTTTGAATTTCCAAGCGTGTAGGTTTTTGTCATGAATATTTGCCTTAAATAGGATTCTGTAAACCTATTACAAAGATTTGATTGTTTTTCTTCGAATAGTTGTAGAATTTGAATCGATTATTAAATTGAATTCCTATGAAGACTACTCTTTTACTCACATTCTTGTTTATTTCTGGATTCATTTCCGCACAGACATTGGATGGAGCATGGAAACTCACCCATCAAAATGGGGAGGAAGTGACCGACGTAGAATACATCAAAATCTACCAGGATGACTATTTCGCATTTGGAGCGAAGCACGTTTCAGACAATCATTTTATCGCCGCTGGTGGAGGCCCTTATTCTCTAGATTCAGGGAAATATATTGAAACCTTAGATTTTTTCACCCTTGATCCGCTGCAAGTAGGAATTTCCACTCCTTTCCAATTTGATTTAGTCAATGGGAAAATGGTGATTTCGGCCAATACAGACAATGGAATGCTTGTGGAGATCTGGGAAAAAATATCCGATTCGGAAGATGCATTGACTGGGAATTGGGTTATTACTGGTCGTAAGCGAGACGAGGAAATCTCACGATCCACTCCTGGAGCTCGTCGAACTGTAAAGATTTTAAGCGGTGGAAGATTTCAATGGATTGCGTTCAATTCAGAAACGAAAGAATTTTCTGGAACTGGGGGAGGAACTTATACTGCCAAAGATGGGAAGTATGTGGAGACGATTACCTTTTTCTCACGAGACGATAGCAGAGTGGGAGCTGAATTAGGTTTCGATTTCAAAGTGATCGATGGAGAATGGCATCACAGTGGGCTGAGCTCCAAAGGTGATCCGATCTACGAGATCTGGACTCCTTACGCTATTGGGTATAAAGGAAAGTGACTTGAATTGTAGAGATTTGCATAAAAAAAGGAGCCTTTAAAGCTCCTTTTTTTATTATGCTTCTACTGCGTAGAGTTCCTTGAGTTGACTAATTGTATAATCAACTTCTTCAATTGAAGTAAACCGACTAAACGAAAACCGAACTACATCGCGATCTGGAGTATGATCTAAGGCTCTAAGAACATGTGATCCAACTGATGCGCCTGAGTTGCAAGCAGAGCCTCCTGAAGCAGAAATTCCTAGCAAATCCAAATTGAAAAGTAACATCCCCCTGTTAGATTCAGATGGGGGCATACTGACATTTAATACGGTGTAGAGACTTTTGCTTAAATCTGCCGAAAGTCCATTAAAGCTCAAACCCGGGATTTCGTTCGTTAGTTGCGAGATGAAATAATTTTTTATCCCCTCAATATGCTTTTGATGAGATTCCATTTCTTCATAGGCAATTTCTAGTGCCTTGGAGATCCCAATAATCCCAATCACATTTTCAGTGCCTCCACGCATATTTCGCTCTTGCGAGCCTCCATGAATAAATGGGTGAATTTTTTTATCCTTTCGAACAAATAAAAACCCTGCTCCCTTTGGCCCATGAAACTTATGCGCACCAGCGACTATAGCATCCACCGGTAAATTTTTTAAATCATGGACATAATGCCCCATAGTCTGAACGGTATCGGAATGAAAAAATGCCCCATACTCTTTGGCTAAAGCACCTATTCTCTCCAAGTCATTGATATTGCCTATTTCATTATTTGCATGCATTAAGGAAATCAAAGTTTTCGGATTACTTTTTAGTAATTCTTCAAGCTGCGCAAAATCAATTTCTCCTTTTTCGTTCACATCTAGCATACTGAGCTTGATGTGACCTTTTTTCTCACAAACCTCAAGCGTATGCAAGACTGCATGATGCTCGATTGGGGAGGTAATGGCATGGGTAATCCCATGACTTTCGATCCCACAAATGATCGCCGTATTATCTGCCTCAGTACCTCCAGAAGTGAAAAAAATTTCTGAAGGACTAGCATTTAGCAATTCAGCCACTTTCTTTCTTGACCGCTCTATCGCTGTACGAACTTCTCTGCCATGACTGTGGACAGAAGAAGGATTACCATAGTGGGTTCTCATGAAAGGCAGCATGGCTTCGATCACTCGATCATCCATTGCTGTAGTGGCGGCATTATCTAAATAAACTTTCATTCGCAAGCGGGGTTTTTATTGTCTCCCAATAGGGACTTGAGACTATTTTTATATCAAGTCAATGAAGCACTTACCACCTCTTTGATATCTTGCATGATCTTTTTTGCAAGATGATCGGCGGTAGCTTCAGATTCCGATTCGGAATAAATTCGGATAATAGGCTCTGTGTTTGACTTTCTTAAATGTACCCATTCTTTTTCAAAATCTATTTTAACCCCGTCGATGTCGTTGATTTGATGATTTTTATACTTTTCTTTTATTTTCAAAAGTATTCGATCGACGTCTATTGCAGGAGTCAATTCGATTTTGTTTTTAGATATGTAATAGCTAGGATAGCTTGCTCGCAGTCTTGAGATCGTTTTTCCAAACTTAGCCAAGTGCGTTAAAAACAAACCAATCCCCACCAAGGCATCACGACCGTAGTGAGAGGTTGGATAGATAATTCCCCCATTACCCTCACCGCCGATTACTGCATTCACGGCTTTCATTTGGTTGACTACATTGACTTCTCCAACTGCAGCAGCAGTATAAGATCCTCCTCTTTTTTCCGTCACATCACGAAGTGCGCGAGTCGAACTCAAATTAGAAACTGTATTACCTTTAGTATTAGAAAGCACGTAATCTGCTACCGCAACTAAGGTGTATTCTTCTCCAAAAGGAGATCCATCTTCATTGATAAAAGCCAATCGATCTACATCCGGATCTACTACGATCCCAAGATCGAAGCTTCCTTTTTCAAGTTTCTGGCAAATGTCCCGAAGGTTCTCTGGTAATGGCTCAGGATTGTGCGGGAAATGACCATCAGGGGTGCAGTACATCTCCTCAATCACTTCTACTCCAAGTGCACGAAGTAAGCGAGGCACTACGATTCCTCCAGTAGAATTCACCGCGTCCACTACAATCTTGAAATTTCTTGCTTTGATCGCGTCGACATCCACCAATTCCAAATCCAACACATGCTGAATGTGGCGATCCATATAATCGTCGATTTGAGAATAATTACCAAGTTTCTTTACTTCTGCGAAAATAAAATCTTCCTTCTCAGCTTTTTCGAGAATAGATTTCCCCTCCTCATCAGAGATAAATTCCCCTTTGGAATTTAAAAGTTTTAAGGCATTCCATTGGATTGGATTGTGACTTGCCGTAAGTATAATTCCTCCACCTGCATTTTCCAAGGGAACTGCAAGCTCAACGGTAGGTGTAGTACTTAATCCTAAATCAATGACATCGATTCCTAATCCCTGCAAAGTAGCTGAGACAAGTCTTGAGATCATATCTCCCGAAATCCGGGCATCTCTTCCGATTATTATTTTTGGATTATTTGTTTTCTCTAGCACCCATGCCCCATAGGCAGCAGCAAACTTGACGACATCAATAGGAGTTAGCCCATCGCCAGCCTTTCCTCCGATAGTCCCTCTGATTCCAGAGATTGATTTAATAAGCGACACGTATGATATTTTATTAGGTGAAAAATTCCGAAACCGGATTTAAAATTTTATTACTTGAACTTGGCCATAACCTTGTCCACCTCGTTATCCGGGTTTCCGCAAGAGCTGCTTGAGTCGACGGTTTTACCGCAGTAAGTGCAAGCCTCGCCGTCTTTGTTAAGATAAGGATTTTGCGAAGCGCAAGTCCCTTTAAATTCTCCATTTTTGAGGAAAAGAAGCCTAACAGACATAAGAATAAAGAACAATGCAACGAAGCCAAGTGTGAGAAATAGAGTTGCCATAACGAATTTTATTGCGCAAATTTAAACCTTTACTTCGAAAACGTCCACAATTCCTTCATAGTTTCATATCCCATGTCAAATTTGAATACCCGAGCCGAACAGTTAGCTGCTTTTGATCAATTATTGACCATTATGGATGAGTTGAGAACCCAATGTCCTTGGGACAAAAAGCAGACGACAGAGTCCCTAAGGCACTTAACCATCGAGGAGACCTTCGAGCTTTCCGATGCGATCTTGGAAGGAAATCCAGAGGAAATAAAAAAAGAACTTGGTGATCTGCTTTTACATATTGTCTTCTATGCCAGAATAGGTTCTGAAGAAGGCAACTTTGATATGAAAACTTTGATCGACTCGCTCTGCGAAAAATTGATTCGAAGACATCCACATATCTACGGAAATGTGATAGCAGACAATGAAGAAGCCGTAAAGCAGAATTGGGAAAAGATCAAACTTCAGGAGAAAGGAAATGTGTCTGTCTTAGGAGGAGTGCCTCGATCACTTCCAGCTCTGATCAAATCCATGCGGATTCAGGAGAAAGCCCGAGGAGTAGGCTTTGATTGGGAAGAAAAACATCAAGTCTGGGAGAAAGTTGAAGAAGAAATGCAGGAGTTCAAAGATGAATTCAATGTAGCAATTGATTCTGAAATCGATCGGGAAAAAGCGGCTGGCGAGTTTGGCGATTTGTTATTTTCACTGATCAACTACGCCAGATTTATTGATATCAATCCCGAGGAAGCGCTGGAGCGAACCAATTTAAAATTCATCAAGCGGTTTCAATACTTGGAAAATGCTGCTAAAAACAAGGGCAAAGCACTCTCAGAAATGACCCTTGCTGAAATGGATGTGTATTGGAACGAAGCAAAAGTGAAATAGGCAGTTGTCGGTTGTCGGTTGTCGGTTGTCGGTTGTCGGTTGTCGGTTGTCGGTTGTCGGTTGTCGGTTGTCGGTTGTCGGTTGTCGGTTGTCGGTTGTCGGTTGTCGGTTAAAAAATTCAAAAAGAATTAGTAAGGTTCCAAGTTTAATAAATCAAAAAATGACTAATCAAATCATATTTACTAAAGAGGCACCAGCACCTATCGGGCCTTATTCTCAGGCAGTTTTAGCAGGAAATACACTTTATGTCTCTGGAAATATTGCGCTCGATCCTGAATCAGGAGAATTGCTCAATGAAAACATCACCGAGGAGACTCATGCAGTAATGAAAAACATGGAAGCCGTGCTCAGGGCTTCAGATTTTTCATTTTCCAATGTGGTAAAATGTACCATTTTCATCAAAAATATGGATGAGTTTGGAACCATCAACGAGGCTTATGGACAATATTTCAAATCAAACCCTCCAGCCAGAGAAACAGTTGAGGTAAGTAAGCTTCCAAAAAATGTCAATGTGGAAATTTCCTGTATCGCAGTTAAATAATCTTGTTTGAACCTCCTTCCCTATCATAGTGAAATCTTGGTAAGTGCCTTCTCTAAAAAAGAGGTGCTTTCACAGCTAAATAAAGTTACCGTTGAGGTAAATTATTTGGACCGAAGATCTCAACAAGATCGGGATTCCTTTTTCAATGGAATAGTTGGGCAGAGTGGATTTAGAATTTCCAAGGTTGTGAATCGAGGAGATACTTTCTTGCCACTTCTCTTGGGAAAAGTAGAGGAAACGCCCAGGGGTTGTATTCTCTTTCTACAGTACAAGCTGTTCCCGGGAGCTATATTCTTCTTGAGCTTTTGGACATTCATCTTATTGGCTACTGCAGTCTTCTATATCTTGATCACTCCAAACTACTTATATGCCACAGCGGCAGTTGGATTGACAGCTATAAATTATTTTATAGCATTGTTTTTCTTTAACAGACAAGTAAAAAGCTCCCGAGAGATATTTCACAAGCATCTTAATTTCCAAATGAAAGATTAAAAGCTTGACGCGTTGTAAGCAATATATTTAATCCTTCATCTTTTCTGAGATCAGGAATTTGACAGTATTTTAGCAACCAGAATTTTCAATCAATAAATCATAGCAATGAGTATTCGCATAGAAAAAGACACCATGGGGCCTGTCGAGGTACCAGCAGACAAATATTGGGGAGCACAAACTCAGCGATCCATCAACAACTTTAAAATCGGTGGTGAGAAAAACCGAATGCCAATCGAGATCATTCGAGCTTTTGCTATTTTGAAAAAAGCAGCTGCACAAACCAACGCAGAACTCGGAGTTTTGGAAGCTGATAAGGCTATAATCATCGGTAAAGTCTGCGACGAAATTTTAGCAGGCAAACTTGATGATCAATTTCCTTTGGTTGTTTGGCAGACAGGTTCCGGAACCCAATCCAACATGAACTCGAATGAGGTAATTGCTTACCGAGCTCATGTACTTTTAGGAGGAGCTCTTGAAGATGCTAAAAAGAAAATCCATCCTAACGATGATGTAAACAAGTCTCAATCCTCAAATGACACCTACCCGACTGCAATGCATATTGCAGCTTATAAAATGGTAGTGGAAACGACTATTCCTGGTGTACAAAAACTTCGAGACACGTTAGATGCCAAGGCAAAAGCTTTCAAAGATGTGGTGAAAATTGGACGTACCCACTTTATGGATGCTACTCCTTTGACACTTGGCCAAGAGTTTAGTGGCTATGTTGCACAATTAGACCACGGTATTCGTGCGGTGAAAAATACCCTTTCGCATCTTTCAGAGCTTGCACTTGGAGGCACCGCAGTCGGAACTGGCCTGAATACTCCTCAAGGTTATTCGGAGCTAGTAGCGGAAAAAATCGCGACCCTTTCAGGCCTCCCTTTTATAACCGCTCCAAATAAGTTTGAAGCACTTGCCGCCCATGATGGGATGGTCGAATCTCACGGTTCGCTAAAGCAATTGGCAGTATCCCTAATGAAAATAGCCAATGACATCCGAATGCTATCCTCAGGACCTCGATCTGGAATCGGCGAAATATTGATCCCAGAGAACGAACCAGGATCTTCAATCATGCCAGGAAAAGTAAATCCTACTCAAGTGGAAGCCATTACTATGGTCGCTGCCCAAGTGATGGGCAATGATGTGGCGATTTCTATCGGTGGCTCCAACGGACACTTTGAATTGAACGTATTCAAACCAATGATCGCAGCCAATTTCCTTCAGTCAGCAAGATTGATCGGAGATGCCTGCGTATCCTTTAATGATAACTGCGCGATTGGAATCGAACCAAATGGACCAATGATCCAGCGACATTTAGAAAACTCATTGATGCTAGTGACCGCATTGAACCCACATATTGGCTATGAAAATGCGGCCGCCATCGCCAAGAAAGCACACAAGGAAGGCACAAGTCTTCGGGAAGCAGCTATCGCGCTGGGCCTTCTGACATCAGAGCAGTTTACTGATTGGGTAAAACCTGAAGAGATGACTGGAAGTCTAAAATAAAATCGATAGATCTAATCAATAAAGGCTGCTCTAAGTAAATAGAGCAGCCTTTATCAGTATAAATTACTTTTCAAATTTTTAAGAATTCTGAACACTCTCATTAGCTGTGAAAGGATTCGATTTACGAAGCAAGCCTTCGGGGAGTTCCCCTTCCGTACTTGCCACTACTGTAGTGACCACTATGTCACCTGTTACATTGATTACGGTACGGAACATGTCTAAAATTCGGTCAGGAGCCATAATCAAGGCAATTCCAGCTGCAGGTACTCCGATTGATTCTAATACTACAATCAGCATAATCAATCCTGCTCCAGGTACTCCTGCAGAACCAATGGCCGCCAAGGTTGACGTCAGGACAATCATTAATTGCTGGGAAAATGACAACTCCATTCCCAAAGCTTGCGCGATGAAAACTGCTGCCACACTTTGGTACAAGCTAGTACCATTCATATTGATCGTGGCACCTAGCGGAAGTACAAATGAAGAAATCTCTTCAGATACTCCAAGTTCCTCCTCAGCGATCTTCATCGTCACTGGAAGCGTTGCAGAACTGGAGGAGGTAGAAAATGCAAGAAGCTGTGCAGGCCGAATACTTTTGAAAAACTGAAGGTAAGGTACTCGAGTGAAGCTTTTGAGTAGTAAAGGATAAATGACTAACATCATTATGAACAATCCACTCAAAACAATAAGGCTATACTTCAATAAGGCATACAAAAGATCAAAAGCAGAATCTGGATTGTCACCAGCTATCTCCACGATCAGTGAGGCCATCAAAGCAAATACTCCATAAGGTGCAATCAGCATGATATAATTCACGATTTGAATAATCACATCATTGAAACCGTCGAAAAATGCAATTACTGGTGCAGCTTTGCTTTTAGGGATTTGTAGCAAGGCGATACCTGCGATGATTGCAAAGAAAACCACTTGTAGCATTGCCGCATTGTCGGTGGTAGCCAAAAAGAAATTTTCCGGAACCATGTCAACGATAGGCTGAAGTGGGCTTTGGTCCTGGAATTTTGCGGCTGCATCGGACTTTTTACTAACGTCCCCTTCATAAAGTGCCATTAGACTCTCACGAGTTTCCACTGGTAGACTCTTGCCTGGCTTAAAGACATTCACTAAAGTCAAGCCGATCGTAATTGCAATGACGGTGGTAATAATAAACGTGAAGATGGTTTTGCCACCTATACGGCTAAGCTTGGAAATATCTCCCAAATTAGAAACTCCGATAATCAAAGATGCCAAAACCAAGGGCATTGCGATCATTTTTAGACCATTGATGAAAATGGTCCCGACTGGTTTGATGTAGTCGATGGTCCATGAACTTGGAATATCCGTACGGATAACTACCAAACCAAAAACCAAGCCCAGCACAAGTCCGGTAATGATTTGTGTATGTAAAGGAATCTTTTTTAACATGGGTAAGGGTTTAAATATCCTGCAGTTTATTAGTTTTTGATAACAAAAGATAATCGGCAATGACTAAAGCTGCCATCGCTTCCACGATCGGCACTGCTCGTGGCACGACACAGGGATCATGTCGGCCTTTCCCTGATACAATTACTGATTCCCCAGCTTCATTCAGAGAAGCCTGATCTTGCATAATGGTAGCCACGGGCTTGAATGCCACTCTGAAATAAATATCCTCCCCATTGGAGATTCCACCTTGAATGCCGCCAGAATGGTTTGTAGTAGTTTTGACTTTATCTCCCTCTTTCACAATTGAGTCGTTATGAGCCGATCCACGCATCGCAACACCATCAAAGCCACTTCCATATTCGAAACCTTTGACAGCATTAATACTTAGCATGCCTTTACCCAGTTCGGCATGAAGACGATCAAAAACGGGCTCACCAAGTCCAGTGGGAGTGTTTTTGATCACACAGGAAACTACTCCTCCGATCGTATCACGCTCTAACCGAACAGCATCAATCAAAGCAATCATCGCCTCTGCAGTTTCTGGGTCCGGACAGCGAATGATGTTATTTTCGGCCTCCGCCAAATTTAAATTTTTGTAATCCTTAGTTAGTTTCAAGTCTCCGACTTGTGACACGTAAGCTTGGATGGTAATTCCTTTAGCAGCTAAAAATTGTTTTGCTATTGCTCCACCTGCTACACGTGCTGCAGTTTCGCGGGCGCTACTTCTACCTCCTCCACGATAGTCACGGATCCCGTACTTTTCAAAATAGGTGAAATCCGCATGCGAAGGACGGAATTTATCTGCGATATGGGAATAATCCTTACTCTTCTGGTCCGCATTCCGAATGACAATCCCGATGGGAGTGCCAGTACTTTTCCCCTCAAAAACTCCTGAGAGAATTTCAATCTCATCCTCTTCTTTTCGTTGGGTGGTGATCTTTGATTGACCAGGTTTTCGGCGCTGCATTTCAGCAATAATCTGAGCTTCATCGATCTCCAATCCGGCTGGGCAGCCTTCGATGATTACTCCTAAAGCTACTCCGTGAGATTCACCAAAAGTGGTGATCTTGAAAAGCTTCCCAAATGAATTTCCCATTATTTTTTTCTTAAAATCAAAATTGCTAGTAAAATCATTGAAACCATCAAAAAGACATTAATAGCCATGGTAAAGTAGTATTTATATTGCTCGTTTAAAAACCGATTATCCTCGATTCCGATGCGATCATACAGACCACCTAGCCGCTGAGAGGATATAGCCTCATTGGTTTTACTGTCTCCTACCACTTTAATTATGGAGGCTGACCTTAGTGTGTCATAAACCGCCCGAGATGGATCGAAATAAATCCATTCGAAATTTCTACGAAGATCATATTCTCCAGCCTCTGTGAAAGTGATGTAATAATTAAAATCTTTGATCCCAGAAACTCGACCATAACCCCTATTGATCTGTTGCCTCACATTTGGGTCAAAGGTATTGAGGTTTACAGTAGGGATTCGTTTTGGTGCCGAAACGGCATTGATATTACCAACTCCAGAGATTCCAAAGTTGTAATCGAAGCCTTGACCTGTTTCTACCTCAATTGTGGTGATATTTTCTCGAAGTTGAAATTGCCCGACGCTAACCTCATTTTTCAAAGGATGCGGAGGCAAGGGAATGATATTAATGGTCTTTGGATTGGAATAAAAAGTCTTAAAATCTTCTTGTCTATTCGCTCCAAAGAAAGTGGGATTCTTAGCTACTTTGTACTTAATCATTTCCCAAGGAATTCTTGGGATCTCAATTTTCCCTTCGGAAAAAGGAAAGAAGGTCGCCTCATACACTTTAAATTTTGTCCATTTCTTGCCATTGATAATCACTTCCTCCGGCTCAATGTTGCTGATGTTGAAATTTTCTTCCCAAGCATTTGTAGGCTTTATTTTTTTCAAAATAGCATCCAATTGCTTACCTGGCTCATAAAATTGTAAGGGCGCTTGATTGGCTTCAGACATGAAAAAGGCCAAACTCAAGTTGAATCCTTCCCCTTGATAGACCTGCTCTTTGTCTACTGAAACTGAGAAGAAAGCATCGTCATCCAACTCCACAAATTCAGGTTGCTCGGAAGAGGTTCGTCCAAAGAAATCTGCAAAAGGGTCAAATCCAGACCCTCCTCCAAGACCACTAGCCGTCACGGGATCAGTAACTACAATTCGCTTTCCAGCGGAAGCGTAGGCAGTTCCATTGATGGTAATTTCAAAATTTGGCAGCGTGAAATTTCCTTTTTTAGAAGGCTTATAGTATTGAATGATACTATTGGAGCTGCTCATTTGACCATTGATCAGGTTCATGGAGGAAGACTGAGAAATTCCCTGTTTTTGAAAACTAGAAATCTCAGGAAACTGATCATAAGATTTGATTTTCTCGTCAGACAGCGTTACTTTGATGGTGAAGGTTTCATTCAATCCTATTTCACCGGGTCCCAGCTCAATATTTACTTCTTGCGCCAGCCCATTACCAATAGACAGGAAAGAAAAACATACGAAAATGAAACGGGCGATCGTTTTATTCATAGTTGCGAAAATAGTGATTATTCTATTCTTATAATTTCTAAAATAACGTAACATCAAATGAATCGCCTCCGTATTGGAACTTAGAATCAGTTAATAATCCCTAAACTCTTTAGACTATGATAGATTATGTAAAGACCATTTTGGAAAAAGTCAGCTTTTCGAGATACCTTTTTGAACGAGAGCTCAGAAAAGGACTTCGACTTATTTTACCAACAGAGGTCCAAGAATTTAAAGACTGGTGTTACTCCATGTTTGGGAAGGTTCATGAACCCGTTCTCAACCGCTACTTTCAATTAGCCATATAAAGTCAAAAGCCCCGATTATAAAATCGGGGCTTTATTTTGAGTTACATTTTTTCTATCAATCCTTGGTAGCAAAGTCAGGATAAGCCCGCATCGCATGCTCATTAATATCCAAACCTTCAATTTCTTCTTTCTCATCTACCCGGATTCCAATCGTCTTTTTCAACGTAAAGAAGATTACCCAGGCAAAGGCTACACAGAATACGCCAACCGAACCGATTCCGATCAATTGAGAGATCACTTGGCTCATACTCGCCAAATCTCCGAAAAGACCTACAGCTAAGGTGCCCCAGATTCCCCCGACCAAATGGACAGAAATAGCTCCTACAGGATCATCGATTTTAATTTTATCAAAAAATACTACGCCAAATACCACTAAGCCGCCACCGATAAAACCGATTATTGCTGACTCGCCAACTCCCATTTGATCCGCGCCCGCGGTGATTCCCACTAGACCAGCCAGAATCCCGTTCAGCACCATGGTGATATCGTAGGTTTTGAATTTCAAATAAGAGATAATCAAAGCACCAAATGCACCGGCTGAAGCAGCAATAGAAGTGGTCACAAAGACCTTGGACACTAATCCTGGACTAGCACTAAGGACAGAGCCTCCATTAAACCCAAACCATCCAAACCAAAGCAAAAACACTCCGATTACTGCTAGTGGAATATTGTGCCCAGGGATAGCTTTCATACCATTCGCGGTATACTTTCCGATTCTAGGCCCCAATAAATAAGCCCCGATCAAGGCTCCCCAACCTCCCACAGAATGGACGATGGTAGATCCTGCAAAATCATAAAAAGGAGTTTCTAAAGTATTCAGGAATCCTCCACCCCATTTCCACATT
>CAWUWQ010000325.1:0-2846 GCA_963926065.1 uncultured Algoriphagus sp. | reverse complement strand
TAATAATCGGTTATTGGGCTTTTTGTGTAATAGGCATTAATTTCTTCCGGTGAGGGAGGACTCAATGGTCGCACGAGTCTCAGACCCAAAAATGGGGCTTCAGGAAACCACCATTGGCTCTTTGGGATTTGGGGATCAATTCGCTTCCAATCTGGGCTACTCTGGAATCGCTTAGCTGAGGTGGCTTCAGTTAGTGAACTGGCAAAACTTCCACCCCGGACTACTCTTGGATACAATTTTTCAGCAGGGTTCACCGGATTTTCTTCCGCTGATCTTTTATAAAAATCAATATCATATTGATCATAAGTCCATTCCAGCACATTCCCATAAATATCATATAATCCCCAAGGACTTGGCTTTTTGGCTCCCACTTTTTGAGTAGATTCATTCGAATTTTCAGCAGTCCAAGCATAATCACCTAACGCTTTTGGATCATCCCCGAAGAAGTACATAGTATTTGAGCCAGCCTTTGCAGCATATTCCCATTCTGCTTCAGTTGGGAGTCGATAGAAAATCCCAGTTTTCAAGAACAACCAATGGCAATATTGGATCGCTCCATATTGAGTCATTCCAATTGCTGGCTTTTCCTCTTTTCCCATCCCAAAAGTCATATCTAGGTAAGGCAAACTAGGTCGGGACAAACCATCTACCCGCTCTCCAATTGGTTCTTCTGAAATCGCCAATTCATAGTTTTTATCCAAGAAAAGTTCGAAAGCATCCCAAGTTACCTCATGAGTTCCCATCCAGAATGCATCTATTTTTACTTCATGAGCAGGTCTTTCATCTAGATTTCGGGAATCATCATTCCCCATCTTGAAAGACCCAGCCTGAATCGGAGTCATATCGAAAACTACTTGTGTTCCTGGTATTTTCTGGGTATAAGACTCAAAATGAGCATATTGAAAAATGCCAAATGCCCATAAGGAAAGAGTCAATACTATGAAAAGTAAAAAGAAAAGCGATTTTTTGAAGGCAGGCATGGGTTCAATGAGATTCTAGATAAGACTAGGCAATTTTTTAGAGAAAACTTATGAAGGATTTATAATCGGTTGACTACGGCTTTTTTTGGTATTCTGATTGACCACATTCCTCTTAAATCTCCAATTTGATGACCTTTAGCTTGATCATTAGAATATATGGAATCTATTTTTTGAAGAGTTTTCGAGTCAATTTCTCTAGCTGGATCGCCATGGCAACTCAGACAAAATCCTCCCGGAATCACAATTGCTTTTGTATACAACAACAGGTCTCCGTTCTCTATTTTTTGAATATTTGGCTCACTGTTTATTCCATTTTCAGCATTATATTCATATGCTTCCAAAATTGGAGCTTCATCTTCATTTGGCTTATCTGCTGGATTTCGATAGCGATTGGACACCCTACGAATGCTGATCCCATATTTATCAGCAACCTCATCTAGAATAGCGGTCGCGTTCACATTACAATATTCCACGGCTCCATCAACTCCCTTTTCTGCTACAGCTTTTTGAAGATTGGACATCAATTGATCTTGTGCTTCAATACTGATCGAGTCACCCCAGACCATTGCTTCCTCAATAATTTCAAAATCTGAAAGCTTTTTTACCTCCATTTTATCATTGACTGCATCAAATACTTCCTTAGATACTCTTTCTTGCGGTCCACATGAGGTAACAAAAAAGATCAGAATGCATAGGGAAATGTTATTTTTCATGGCTATCTAAACACTTTATTCTTATTAAAGCTACAAAACATCGTCCTCATAAGAAATTAGAATTCTATTATTCCTAAAATTATCGACTAACTTTAAAACGGAACAAAATCATATAGTCTTGTTTGAATTCTTGAACTGAGCGAATGCGTAAACTTCTATATCTTACTTTTTTTTGTTTTTTTCTAAGTCTCGCAGCATTCGCGCAGACCTGGACTAGAATGCAGAGCTGGGGCCTAGACTTCGAATCCATTGACTGGATCAATGAAAATCTAGGGTTTATTGTAGGGGAGCGGATCATACTCCGCAGCACCAATGGGGGAACATCTTGGGAGGAAATACCCTTTACGTTTGAAGGCAAGCTTCAGGATGTAGACTTCCTAAATGAAACAACGGGAGTAGCTGTAGGAGAAAACGGCATGATCTACTTTAGTCGAGATGGGGGTGACTCTTGGACCAAAGCGATTTCGAATACTTCAGCAGTGCTAAACAGTGTTTTCTTTTTCTCGGAAAGTCGACTTTTCGCAGTGGGTAATATAGGTACGCTTCTGAGTTCATCGAATGGCGGCGAAACTTGGTCTATCATCAATTCAGGGACCACCGAATCTTTAAATGACCTCTATTTTACCTCTCCTGATTCCGCATTTATTGCTGGGGACCGTGGAAAAATTCTTAGGACTAGCAATGGGGGCGATTCCTGGGTTACACTTAACTCTGGTCAAACCGTGAATCTGCAGGGAATTGCTTTTTCCAATTCAAGCACTGGCTATGCCGCCGGTGAACTTGGAACAGTTCTAAAAACCATTGATGGGGGAGTGATTTGGACTAAATTGAATTCAACAGTCAGTACCACGCTGAGAAAAGTTGCAATCTCAACTTTGGATGCAAGGATCATTAATATTGTGGGAGAATCCGCTACCTCCATCCGATCTGTAAATTCGGGGACGAGTTTTTCCAAAATTAATTTGGGCACCACTACTCCAGGAGCTCTTACAAATTTAGCCTTCAAGCCATCTACTTCACAGCTTTTTGCAGTTGGTCCTACCGGGAATTTAATCAGTTCGACTAATTCAGGCTCGAGTTATTCTCAACGCCTTTTGGGAATTCGAAATAATCTCACGGGGACAGATTTTAAAACAGATCGATATGGATTCAT
>CAWUWQ010000324.1:0-7889 GCA_963926065.1 uncultured Algoriphagus sp. | reverse complement strand
ACCACTGGGTCCAACAAAGGAATTCCTTCCTTCATTCGAATTCCTTCCAGTTCCCGCTCCGGGTCACCAGGGATCAATACTTTTTCATTTCCTGGAGTAGGAGTAGCTGATCGGAATCGAGTGATCCAATTGTCCATATGCGATTTGAATTCTTCTGCTGGGCGAAAAGCGTCTACTCGCATTGCCCCAAAAAAGTGACCAATCCCTTCTCCCACAGGATTTGGATCCGGTTCTAAAAAAGCCACAAATGGTGGCACCCACGGGCCATAATTGGCTCCTGAAAGTACGGCCGAAAAGATATCTACTATTGATCCTAGCGCATAGCCTTTGTGAGAGCCGTGCTCTCGATCTCCACCTAATGGCAATAAAGCTCCTCCATCTTTCACACCATTGGCTGAGTTAGTGGGATTGCCAGTTTTGTCTTGGACCCAACCAGTAGGAGTATCCATTCCTTTGCGTTGGAGGATTTCCAATTTGCCATTCGCAGCGGTAGTTGTAGCCATGTCAGCTACAAAGGGAGGTTGATCTTTAGCCGGAACCGCCACTGCAATCGGGTTTGTGCCAAGCAGTCTTTCTTGGGAAAAAGTTGGTGCGACCAATGGGCTGGCATTCGTCATGGAAACCCCGATCATATCATGTTCCAATGCCATCATGGCATGGTAGCCTGCAATTCCAAAGTGATTAGAGTGCTTTACCGAAACCCAGCCTGTTCCGGCGACTTTAGCTTTTTCGATGGCCACTTGCATTGCAAAAGGAGCAACTACTAGGCCTAATCCCCCATCACCATCCACCACGGCCGTGGAAGGAGTTTCATATACCACCCGAATATTCGGGGTGGCATTTATCCGGCCTTTTTCCCAGAGCCGAACATAGCCCGAAAGGCGGGCGACTCCATGCGAATCTACGCCACGCAGATCTGCTGAAAGCAAAACTTCTGATGCAGTCTTTGCCTGATCTTCGGGACAACCGATTTTGCAAAGCATCTGAAAAGTAAATTGATAGAGTTGATCGTAGGAATAATTCATCGGACAAAAGAAAAGGCCAAAATGTTAATTTTTGGCCAAAGATAAGGAATTGATTTTTTTGAAAACGAAAATCAAGCAGTTTGCTCAGCAATCAAGAGCCTAGAAATTGCACCTTCTTTAAGTGCATAGTTAGAGCAAGTGATGGAACGGATTGGTATTAATTGCAAAATAAAATCGATCAGAGTAGCCGCGACCACGATCATATCTGCTCGCATAGGAATCATACCTGGAATAGCCAGTCGCTCCTCGTGATTTTTAGAAAGCAGATCATGGTAGATACTGTTAAAATCATCCAATGGTAGCTCAAAAACATGCGGCCCTGTCAATTTGCATTGAAGCATGGATTCAAAATACATGTCAGTCAAGGTATCAAATGTTCCAGATGCACCGACTAGGCCGGTAGGATTAAAAGTTTTAATGGCCTTAAGTAGCGGCTGGAGTTTATGACTTAGGTGGTTTTTCAACTCGTTTATTTCTTCGGGAAGAATAGGATCATGTTTGTGAAACAATTCCATCAGGCGTTGTCCGCCAATCTCAAAACTCTCCTTATAGTAAACCTCTTGAGAAGTTCCAATAATAAATTCGACAGATCCGCCGCCGATATCCATCATCAACTCCATCTGACCATTGAGCGCTCCAGACAGTTTGATGCCTTCATAGATCAGTTGTGCTTCTTGTTCTCCCGAGATGACATTGATCTCAATTCCGATTTCTGATTTTACGTTTTGGACAAACTCAGGTCCATTTTCCGCATTTCGAACGGCACTCGTAGCAAAAGCAAACGTATTGCTAATGCCCTCACCGTCTATGAGATTTTTGAAGTGGCGAAGTGTATGCATCGCTCTCCTTAAGGCGTCTGGTGGTAAAAAATTCTGATTGATTCCGCCTTGACCAATTTTCACAGCGATTTTTTCCTTGTAAATCGTCTTAAAACTTACCCCGTTTATTTCCACCAATAACAAATGAAATGTATTGGTACCCATGTCAATCACCGCTGCCTTTCGCGTACTCATATTTAGTGCCAAAATTTTTGGTTGGGCGAAGATAGAAAGTTTATTGAATTTCAATAGATTAATAAAACGTGAAAAAATAGCGAAGTATTGATAATACCAAGATTTCAGTGTAAAGTCTATTGAATAAGTAAAACCTGCGAGGTTGATTTATTTTCTTACAATTCAAAGGCGCTTATATTTGACTCAGTTAAAAACCTTTTCCATGGCAGAACAGCATAAACCCAACTCAACTTTGACCCCAAATCAGCAGAAATTAGCGATTTTAACCGCAAAAAATAAAGAAGCTCTCCTTGGCGGAGGCCAATCTCGAATCGATTCACAACATAAAAAAGGCAAACTCACAGCAAGAGAGCGTGTCGATTTATTGCTTGATGAGGGTAGTTTTCAAGAGATTGATAAGTTTGTGCTGCACCGTGCCAAGGATTTTGGTTTGGATAAGGAGCACTATCTCGGAGATGGCGTCGTGACTGGATATGGGGAAGTCAATGGGCGATTAGTCTATGTATTTTCGCAGGATTTCACCGTCTTTGGAGGATCTCTTTCCGAGACGCATGCAGAGAAAATCTGTAAGATCATGGACATGGCAATGAAAAACGGCGCTCCAGTGATCGGATTGAATGATTCCGGTGGGGCTAGAATCCAAGAAGGAGTTAATTCGCTTGGTGGTTATGCGGATATATTCTACCGGAATACCAGAGCTTCTGGAGTTATCCCTCAGATCTCAGCCATCATGGGTCCTTGCGCTGGTGGGGCCGTTTATTCTCCGGCAATTACGGATTTCATTTTTATGGTGGAGAATACTTCTTATATGTTCGTGACAGGACCGAATGTCGTGAAAACGGTGACGCAAGAAAATGTTACTGCCGAGGAATTAGGAGGAGCTTCTGCACATAGTACTAAAAGTGGAGTCACTCATTTTTCTTGTGCGAATGAATTAGCGTGTATCCAACACATCAAACAAACTCTGAGCTACCTTCCACAAAATTGTGAAGAAATAGCGCCAGTTTATTCATATGAGATTCAAGGGGATGAGATTCGTAAGGAGCTGGATTCACTAATTCCGGAAAACCCAAATCATCCTTATGACATTCGGGATGCTATTACTGGGATTGTGGATGAAGATTCGTTCTTGGAAGTTCATCAGAATTATGCAGACAATATTGTGGTAGGTTTCGCCAGAATCGCAGGAAGAAGTATTGGGGTGGTCGGAAATCAACCTCAATCTATGGCTGGAGTCTTAGACAATCATGCCTCTACTAAAGCTGCTCGATTTGTCCGGACTTGTGATAGTTTCAATGTGCCTTTACTCGTATTGGTTGATGTTCCGGGATTTTTACCGGGAACTGACCAAGAATGGAATGGCATCATAACCAATGGAGCTAAATTATTGTATGCTTTTTGCGAGGCGACGGTGCCACGAATTACAGTGATTACCCGTAAGGCATATGGGGGAGCTTACGATGTGATGAACTCTAAGCATATCGGTGCAGATTTAAATTTTGCCTGGCCAACGGCAGAGATCGCAGTGATGGGGGCGAAGGGAGCTTCGGAGATAATATTTAAGAAGGAAATTGCGGAAGCAGCTGATCCAGAGGCTAAGCTTCAGGAGAAAGTGGATGAGTATACAGCTAAGTTTACTAATCCATATAGGGCTGCTCATCGTGGCTTTATTGATGAAGTCATTTTGCCTTCAGAGACTCGAATGAAATTAATCAAGGCATTTAAAATGCTAGAAAACAAGGTGGACAAGATTCCAAGAAAGAAGCATGGGAATATACCTTTGTAGTAAATCAATTATCAATTTTCAAATAAATTTTCAATATGGATTCCAATACCTTTTTATATAAATACTTAAACAATGCTTCTCCAACTGGTTTTGAAGCTTCTGGACAACAGATTTGGCTGGACTATTTGAAGCCTTTTGTAGACAATTATTTCACTGATAATTACGGGACAGCTGTAGGGGTTATTAATCCCGAGGCACCTTTTAAATTTGTAATCGAGGCCCACGCGGATGAGATTAGCTGGTTTGTTAATTACATCAAAGACGATGGCTATATCTATGTACGCCGCAATGGGGGATCAGATCACATGATTGCACCTTCCATGCGGGTGAATATTCATACTGATAAAGGTGTGCTTCCAGGAGTTTTTGGGTGGCCGGCAATTCACGTAAGAAAAGATGGTAAAGAGGATGCTCCAACCTTAGATAACATCTTTATTGATGTGGGAGCTAGGACCAAGGCGGAAGTAGAGGAAATGGGGATTCATGTTGGCTGTGTAATCACCTTTCAAGACGAATTAATTGAGCTGAACGGAAAGTTTTATTCAGGCAGAGCGTTAGATAACAGAATCGGTGGATACATGATCGCGCAGGTAGCTCGTCGGATCAAGGAGTCCGGCAAGAAATTACCTTTTGGGTTATATGTGGTAAATGCAGTCCAAGAAGAAATCGGACTAAGAGGTGCAGAAATGATCGCTGAAAGGATCAAACCGAACGTAGCAATCATTACGGATGTGTGTCATGACACCACTGCGCCAATGTATAGCAAAATCGCAAGTGGAGATCAAACTGCCGGCAAAGGGCCGGTCTTGACCTACGGGGCCTCTGTACATAAGAAACTGCTTGATTTGATTATTGCTACCGCAAAGAAAAAAGAGATTCCGTTTCAGCGATCCACAGCTTCTCGTAGTACAGGTACAGATACAGATGCATTTGCCTATTCCAATGGAGGTGTCCCTTCCGCATTGATTTCATTGCCTCTTAAATACATGCATACTACTGTAGAGACTGCTAGCAAAGACGACATCGAGCAAGTGATTAACTTGATGTATGAATTTTTGATCGAGTTCGATCCTAGCTTTGATTTTCGATACATACAATAAATCCCTATCTCTGGAGCACGGGCGAATTGATATTCGGTCGTGCTCTTTTGAAACTTTCATGCGAATATGAATTTTTTTGACCAACTCCATCGCTCCGTTTTTATTCCGGCGATTCCTAAGCGAATCATTTCACTTGTGCCATCCCAGACCGAATTATTGGTGGATTTAGGTTTGGAAGATAATATCGTGGGAGTGACCAAATTCTGCGTACATCCCAAATCCCTTCGAAAGGACAAGGCTATAGTGGGTGGGACAAAAAACTATCGTTTGGAGTTGATTGATCAATTAAAGCCTGATTTGATCATTGGAAATAAAGAGGAAAATGATCAGACTGGGATTGAAACATTAATGAATAACTACCCAGTCTGGATGAGTGACATCTATTCATTTGAGGATAGTTTGGATATGATATTGCGATTAGGCGAAATTTTTAAAGTTGAAAAAAGGGCGAAATCAATTTCAGATCAAATCCAAGATGATTTCCTGGAAAAGGTCAAATTGAAGGGGACAGCTATTTATTTGATTTGGAATACGCCAATGATGGCGGCCGGTTCTGATACGTTTATAGATGGAATGATGCCTTACGCAGGATTTGAGAACTTGATTAAAGAAAGCCGTTATCCTGAAATTTCAATAGAAGAACTCCAACAACTTAATCCAGAATATTTACTATTGAGTTCAGAGCCATTTCCATTTAAATCTAAACATTTGAAAGAATTCGAGAATTTTTTACCCCAGGCCAAAATCGTTTTAGTGGATGGAGAGATGTTTTCATGGTATGGATCAAGATTGTTAGGAGCAAAAGAATATTTTTCAACAATCTAGTAAATGAGTAGTCCGCTTACCGCTGGTGAAAAATTCAGGTTTTATCAAATACTTTTCTAAAAATTTCAATTAACTTTTGGTCCTGATCATAGGACTCTATTTTAATTTCAAACTCTAGATCATCAACAGAGATTTGAAATGTTGGAAATACAGTCAGAAACTTAAAATCAAATCAATAAAATGAAAAATTCAAAAATTGCATTTCTAGCAATTCTGGTAATTGCATGGTCTTGCGGACCGAAAGCTTCGGAAGATTCTATGGAGGAGCTAGTGGAGGTAGAGGTGATAGTGCCAGATAATAGTCTCACTGAAGATGAAAAATCGGATGGTTGGATGTTATTATTTGATGGACAAAGCGCAGATGGCTGGAGAGCATTTAATGGAGACACCTTGCCTTCCAATTGGATAATAGAAGAAGGAGTGTTGAAAGGCCTTGGTGCAACAGGTGGCTCAGATTTCGGTGGGGACATTGTTTTTGGGCCGATGGAATTCGAAGAGTTTGAAATGGAGTTCACTTGGAAGATTTCTCCAGGGGGCAATAGTGGGGTCTTTTATCATGTGGTAGAAGATCCGAAATATAAAGCACCCTATTATACAGGACCGGAATATCAAGTCATTGATCAGCTTGGTTTTCCCGAGCCACTTGAGGCTTGGCAATCTCTAGGCGCAGATTATGCCATGACAGAGCCTGATTATGAAGGAGTGGTGAAGCCAGCAGGTGAATGGAATACTTCGAAAATCATATTTTCTGAGGCAGGATCAAGCTATTGGTTGAATGGAAAGCAGACCGTTTCCTTTGTACCCTATTCTGAAGATTGGATGGCAAAACGAAATTCAGGAAAATGGAATGATTTTCCCGACTATAAAATTGCGAGAAAAGGTTTGATTGCGCTTCAAGATCATGGAGATCCAGTTTGGTTTAAAAATATTAAAATAAAGAAATTATGAAAAAATTAGTTTTACTAGGAGTACTACTTCTTTTGGCTCAAGTAACTTTTGCCCAAAAGAAAGAAAAGTTGTTTAATGGCAAAAATCTAGACGGATGGGTCATTTATGGAACGGAGAAATGGTATGTAGAAGATGGTTTGATGATATCTGAAAGTGGGCCAGACAAAGGTTATGGCTATTTAGGTACAGAAGAAGAGTTTGATGACTTTGAGATTACCTTAGAATTTAAGCAAGAAGCCAACGGGAATTCGGGAGTATTTATTAGATCTACCGTGGACGGGACAAAAGTTTCAGGCTGGCAAGTGGAGGTAGCTCCTCCGGGTTCAGATACTGGAGGTATATATGAGTCTTACGGCAGAGGCTGGTTGATTAAGCCTGATCCTGAAAAGGATAAAGCGTTAAAGTTTGGTGAATGGAATAAAATGCGAATCGTGGTCAAAGGAGATAACGTTACTTCCTATTTGAATGGAACTGAAATGGTGAACTTTTCCGATGCAAAAATCGGAGAAGGTAAAGGAGGGGTTTTACTTCAAATTCATGATGGTGGAGGAATTAAGGTCTATTGGAGGAACATTATTTTGAAAAAGTTGTAGAGGACATATTCTATTGTGTCAATGCCTTTGGGAATTCAAGTTTTCCAAAGGCATTTTTTTTGAAAATTTTAAGGTTCTATATCAGCTGATTAGAATAAATATTAAGTTTTTTCTAACTCATGCCTTGCCAGAATAAATAAAAGGGAGATATTTGCACTCCCAAACGATACGAACGGTATCGGGGTAAAGATAAGAGGAGTTAGAGCAGTAGGGAATGAGTTTGAAAGGCGGAAAGATTTATTTAAATATTCTTTTGCTTGTTAAGAAACTTCAGTTACCTTTGCATCCCGGTTCGCAAGGAAAGGGAAATAAGAGAGAGTAAAAACACGGAAATCAGGCTTAACAAGCGGGTTTTGACAATTGTCCAAAAATGTTTGGGCGGTAAGTTCTTTGAAATGATGTAAGGCGAAAAAAAATAGTAACCTGAGAAAAGAAAGAGAAGGTTTGGGCTCTTAGGAGTGCCAAGTCAAAATAGTGTATATAGTAACTTACAATGGAGAGTTTGATCCTGGCTCAGGATGAACGCTAGCGGCAGGCCTAATACATGCAAGTCGAACGGCAAGAGTTTTAGCAATAGAGCTCCTAGAGTGGCGAACGGG
>CAWUWQ010000323.1:0-7485 GCA_963926065.1 uncultured Algoriphagus sp. | reverse complement strand
GTAATAGGGGTCAATAGATTATTCAAATACAGGCCGTAATTACCCATGTATTTAAATATCTCCCGGGACGGGACATCATTTCGAATATAGGTATCGTTTTTTTCAGTAAAATCTAAAACCAATACAATAAGGATCAGCATGAGGACTACGAAAAAGTAGGTCTTCAAAAAATCTTTAATTATCAGTTTATCGAGAATCTTCATTTTATAATCTAGTGCTGACTTTTTTTACCATGTGATCTTTCCAAACGCTAAAATCACCTTCAAGGATATGCTCGCGTGCTTGTCCCACTAACCATAAATAGAAACTTAAGTTGTGAATACTGCCAATCTGCGCTGCCAGGATCTCTTTGCTGATAGTCAGATGGCGAAGGTACGCTTTAGAATAAAACGTGCTAACATAGCCTCCGATAGCAGGATCGATTCCTGTAAAATCATCCTTCCACTTTTCATTTCGAATATTAATAAATCCTTCTGAGGTGAAAAGCATTCCATTTCTCGCATTTCTAGTCGGCATCACACAGTCGAACATATCCACACCAAGTGCGATACACTCGAGAATATTTGCTGGTGTACCCACACCCATCAAATAGCGTGGTTTGTCTTTTGGTAAAATATCGGTTACCAATTCAGTCATTTCATACATCATTTCCGCAGGCTCTCCTACAGAAAGACCTCCGATCGCATTACCTTCTCGATCGCAGGAAGCTATAAATTCAGCAGACTGAACTCTTAAATCCTTGTATACTGATCCTTGGACAATCGGAAACAAAGTCTGGTTGTAGCCATATTTTCCCGAAGTCTCATCAAATCGATTGATGCAGCGCTTCAACCAACGATGAGTCATTTCCATCGAGTTCCGTGCGTAGTTGTATTCGCAGGGATAAGGCGTACATTCATCAAAAGCCATAATGATATCTGCCCCAATGGTGCGTTGGATATCCATCACATTTTCTGGAGTGAAGTGATGCTTCGACCCATCAATATGAGACTTAAACATCACCCCATCTTCCTTTATCTTCCGAGTTCCTGCAAGTGAGAACACCTGGTATCCCCCACTATCCGTCAGAATTGGTTTTTCCCAGCCGTTGAATTTGTGAAGTCCGCCTGCTCGCTCGAGAATATCCAATCCAGGTCTCAAATAGAGATGATAAGTATTACCAAGGATAATTTGAGCTTTGATATCCTGATCCAACTCTCGTTGATGGACTGCTTTTACTGACCCAGCTGTCCCCACAGGCATAAAAATTGGAGTTTGGATTTCACCGTGATCAGTAGTTACTACTCCAGCCCTTGCCTTGGTATTTTGATCTGTTTTGGAAAGCGTAAATTTCATACTTGTTACTATTTTTGGACATTTTACTTATTTGTCCCAAAAGGCTACAAAAATATACCCTTATTCTTAAACGAATGCTGAATTTGATTTTATATTTGCCAAGCAAATTGACCTATGGGCCTATTTTTACTTTGGTTATTATTCGGTATTGGAGTAGTTATTCAGGTGGTTTACCTGTTGATTATTTTCGGTAGAACTGCCTTTTACGCAGGAAAAAGCACTAACACTAGTCTTGAGACTTCTTCTGAGGGTGTGACTGTGATGATTGCTGCACACAATGAATTCCAGAACCTTAAAGTCCTCATCCCAAAATTATTTGAGCAAGACTATCCTTTGTTTGATGTGATGATTGTAAACGATCGCTCGACCGATCGGACTAAAAGACTGCTGGAGGAATACATGGAAATCTATCCTCGGCTAAGATCTGTGACTGTGAAATATACTCCTGCTCACGTTACTTCAAAGAAATTTGCCTTGACGCTCGGGATCAAAGTAGCTAAGCACGATGTGATTCTGTTGACCGATGCCGACTGTATCCCTGACACCAACCTATGGATCAGCAAGATGACAGAACCCGTTCGAAGTCAAGGAAAAACCTTCGCGATCGGCTTCTCTGGCTATGAGCTTAAGGCTGGATTCTTAAACTCTTGGATTCAGTTTGAGACACTTCTGACTGCCTTACTCTACATGTCTTTTGGACTCTGGAATCGACCCTTTATGGGAGTTGGAAGAAATCTATGCTACCGCAAAAGCTTTTTTATGGAAGTGAAAGCCTTCAAAGGACTTTGGCATATTCAGGGTGGAGATGACGATTTGTTTGTCAACCTGTACACCACCGGAAAAAATACTGCTATAGTTATCGACCCCCAATCGAATACCACCTCTACACCAAAAGAGACCAGATCAGAATACATGATTCAAAAGAAACGCCATCTCCACGCTGGTAAATACTATGATTCGAGCGACAAACAAAAAATTGGATTATATGCTTTTTCTCATGCATTATTCTGGATTGGCGGGATCGGATTATTGATTTATTTTGGTTTATCTCAATCTTGGGAACATTTTTCCATTGTTTTCGGTATTATGCTACTACGGTCTTTATTTGTCACCGTCCTATTTAGAAAGGCCGACAAAAAAATCAGAGGAATAGCCCCCTCCAAAACTACCTGGATGCTTGACTTCTTGTATTTAGGTTATTTTTGGATATTAGGGGCGATTTCTCATCAGGCAAAAAACATCCAATGGAAATAAGCAAGCGTGATTTTTCGAAAAAAGCCTTAGAGGACTTTGAGCTCATCGACCAGGCTGTACTTGAGCAGGATCAACAAGCCTTTGCGGCGCTGATGAAGCGCTACAAAAAGGCTGTTTATTACATGATCCTCAAAATGATCCGAGATACGGATGATGCCGACGATTTGACAATGGAAGCTTTTGCCAAAGCCTTTAAGAATCTCCATCGATTCAAAAAAGATTTCACCTTTAGCACTTGGCTCTTTCGCATAGCTACCAATAATACGATTGATTTTATCCGGAAAAAGAAGCTCAAGACCATGAGCTTAAACGGAACACTCTCCGATGACAGTGGGAATTCGGTCACGATCGATGTGACTGACGAAGATAATAATCCACAGGATGAATTCATTCGGACCCAACGAATCGAAATGGTTAGAATCTTTGTGGACAAACTACCTCCGAAATATCGCAAACTTGTTCAACTCCGATATTTCGATGAATTATCCTATGAGGAAATTGCGAAAGAATTAGAAAAGCCCCTCGGCACAGTCAAGGCTCAATTGCACAGATCTAGAGAGCTTCTCTACGAAATTGCAGCTGGTAAAGAAAAACATATTTGATGAATCAAGAAACTGAATTAATCAGCACCTATTTTCCTGGCCTGAGCGAAACCCAATTGGAGCAGTTTGCCAGCCTTGGCGAGCTCTATGCCGATTGGAATTCTAAAATTAATGTGATCAGCCGAAAGGACATGGAGCAATTTTATATTCATCATGTGCTTCACTCTTTAGGAATCGCCAAAGTCATGGAGTTTCAACCAGGAACGAGAGTATTGGATATTGGCACAGGAGGAGGATTTCCGGGTATTCCATTGGCCATTCTTTTTCCTGAAACTCATTTTCATCTCGTTGATTCAATCGGAAAAAAAATCTCCGTAGTCAAAGATGTGGTGAAGCAGCTTAAGTTGACCAACGTAGAAGCCCAGCAGGCTCGGGCGGAAGAGTTGGTTCGTAAATACGATTTTGTAATCAGTCGAGCAGTGACCCGGATGGCAAATTTTTATCCTTGGGTGAAAAACAAGATCCGCAAGGAGGATTTCAATGAGTTTCAAAATGGTATTCTTTACCTCAAAGGCGGAGAAGTAGATGAAGAAATGGACGAACTGGACAAGTCTTACGTCGTGTACCATCTAAATGATTACTTCCAAGAGGAATATTTCGAGACCAAAAAAGTGGTTTATCTGCCTTGGGAAGATAAACGCTAATCCCTTCTAAATCAGATTCTAACTTAATCTACCCGAAATGTCCGAAGTGCTTTTTGTACACTTCCACTTTGGTCTACGAAAGTAACTTTGACCTGATATACACCACTATTTACTGGCAATTTTAATCTTAGGTTTTCAATGGAATTCTCACCAGTCTCAGTGGCAGACCAATAAATCACGGTTCGCCAGTCTTTCATTTTGAGGTCTGTCGGGGAGGCAAACAGTTTGTTTTTTTCAAGGACTTTAGGAAGAATCCCCTGATAGTCTAGGTAAATCCCATTGGTAGGAATCGGAAATCCCCCAAAATCATTCTTATACGAGCTAAAGCTGATTACTCCTGGAAAAACCTCCTCATTGAGATAGAAGTTACGGGTTAACACCTCCAACTTTTCTAATCCTTTAGGATCAAAAGCCGCTAATAAATCTGAATCAAAGACTGGCATAGCATCGACCAGCATCAGTGGATTACTATCGAATATGCTACCTCGAACTTTATCAAGCACACGGAATTCCTTTCGTTTTTGAACAGTCCGCACACTAGTCTCAGGCACATATTCTTTGATCACAGTCTCAACTGACTCAAAGCGAGTGTAATCATCTAATCTGTACGTAATATCTTCCACAAACCCAGTCACGACAGGAAACGGGCTACTGTCAAATTCTTGGACAAAATACCCTTCAACCTGACCCGCCTTCAAAAGGGCTGTGAGGTAGGGTTCATCTGCCGGAGAGATCTCAAGTATTGGGAAGTTAAACTCAGATTTAAACTTAGTTTTGGGTGCTGGAGAGACAATTGATAAATCTACTAAGCTTAAATTATTATTGGCCTGAGCCACCATAAAACGCCAATTCTTCATTCCTCCTGTGTCAAAGTACATTGAACCAAAAGTATCTGGGCGATCTGTAAAAAGTGCAGATTTGGCGCCATGTACGGAGAGGTAATATAGTTGGGTAGTATCTGGAGATTCCTGATCTAGTTTCGCCTCCACGATATGGCCAAATAGCTCTGGCACCAAAGTCCTTGACTCAATCGACTGATATAGCTCTTTCGAAGATAGCTGCCCTTGCTTTTCCAAAAAAGGATTCATGGCCGAGATTTGAATCTCTTTAATACCTGTAATTGTATTTAGATTAAGTTCTAAAAATTCTCCTCCCCTCAGGTTTTTTGAATTCAAAGAAATTTTATCTGTATTCTCCTCTTGGATTAAATATTCCTTTCGATTAGCTATCACAGCCGGAGGGTTGCTCGAATTGAAGATAGTAACTAACTGCTGGGTCAGACCCAATTCCAAATCCAAGTAGGGACTCACTCGGGTAAAAACTCGAAGCAAATAGTGGTCCGAAGGGAGATTCGCGGGAATCCTTAAGTAATTGAAAGACTCCCCATCGGCGGAAGGCATTTTTGTAAGAGCCACTGATTCATTGTAACGATTCAGCAATTCTGCATAAATGATCTGTGAGGGAGAGCTTCCTAATTCAGTTGAAACTCCTGCCTGAATCCAAATCCGTTCTCCTCCGAAATAGATATTTTTAGGGATTGAGAAATTAATCATCTCTTTCTTCAAAAGAGAATTTTGGCTGAATCCAAACGATGAGGTAAGGAAAACAATGAAAACTAAAAGCAATAAATTTTTTTTCACCTGGTTCATATATTAATCCTCCCAAAAATCAGGTCTGACATTAGTGCCTCGCTGGGTACAGTCTACACATCGTAAAGAAGAATACCGGTAACCGATCGGATTAAATGCTCCGTCGGGAATTATAGGCTGTGCAGGAATATTAACTCCTGATTTGAATCTCGAATCATAATCTCGAATCAAAACAGTATCTGCCGATAGAATACATCCGTCATATTCGGGGACCTCGGCTCGCCAAGGGCTAATCTCACTAATATCAATAAATAGTCTTCGTTGTTGCACTTTCCCTAAACCAACCTGACCTATCACCGGAACCTCTGGATTCTGATCTTGGGTAATGTTTCCCCGAATTATGGAAGGAAGCGGGCTGAAAATCGAACCTAAATCATCCGTATTTTTTTTCAAAATCTCCCAGAACTCTGAAGCATCTTTTGTAAGTGCTTTCTGAGAAATCAGGATATTATATCGAACAGAAAGACGCTCATCTCCCTGATTAATTTGATTGAGAGTCTGTCGGAATACAAACTGATCCTCAAAACGCGATGAAGTCTCCAAGACCAAATCTGAATTACGAACAGTTTTGTAGCAATAATCGGTACGCTCATCGGGGGTTCTGAGAACCACCTCCTTGACTTTTGGGTCATATTTGACCTGAGAAGTAATCGGAGGCCGGAAGGCCCAAGTTTCATCATAGGTCCATAAAAAATCATCCGCTTCGGAATTTCCTTTAGTAGTTAGGAAAATTTCCACTCCAGCTTCATTTTTCTCAAAACCCACATCAATAATCTCTGGCGTCACCAATGGTATCAAAGGGATAGTGGAGTAGCTTGTACCATCCGGAACAAAAATCCGAAGGACGTATGTGTCATTTTCAGGGACATCATGTTTGAATTCATAGCTACCACTGCCCAATTCAGTTAAAGGATACCGCTCCCCACCTGAACTTTCCAAATAGATAGATGCGCCTAGAACTACCGGCTCAGAACCAGTATCATTCTGAATAGATCTAGTATAGCTCAGATCCAAAATACTTGATAAACCTTCTGAATCCAGATAGCCCTCTACCACCAATACATTTAAATCAGATGGTGCAATCTCCGGCTCAAATGGCTCTCTACAGCCTGCCACCAAAGCCACAATAATAATCAGGTATAGCTGAAAATATCTCATTAGAATCTGAAGTTGTACGTGATAAATGGAATAGGCCGAGCGAAAATCGATAATTGGTAGCCACGTAATTGACCTTCCACTGCCGTATAATAGACCGAGTATGGATTGCTTCTGCCCAACACATTGTAGATTCCAAGTGACCACGAGGAATGCGCAAGCTTATTGACTTTATGATTCCCCTCCAAATTCACAGAGAAGTCAATTCGGAAATAATCTGGAATTCGATAGGCATTTCGGTCTGAGAAATATACTCGTTCCGAACCTGCGTATTCAAACTTTGAAATTGGAAGAGTCACTGGCCTTCCTGTCGAATAATTACCATTGACTGAGGCATTGACTCGTTTGCTCAATTCGTAATTCGCAACTAAAACCACGTGGTGCGGTTGATCAAAACTACTGGAGTAGAAATCTCCATTATTGATCTTTTCTATACTTGGCTCGTCAGAAGTCTTCAGCAAAGACCTAGAAAAGGTGTAAGCCAATGAACCTTTCAATTTCCCGGTATTCTTTTTTAGAAGCAGCTCCACCCCATAGGCTTTTCCGATAGAGTTGAGGATGTCCTGTTCGATATTTTCGTTTAAAATAATGGAAGCTCCAGAACGATAATCCAATTGATTATTCATGTATCGGTAATATACTTCCGTAGAAAATTCGATCCGATTGCTAGCCAAGTTTCTATAATATCCCAAGGAAGCTTGTCCTCCAGATTGTGGCTTAATGTAGCTATCACTGAGTTTCCATGAGTCCGTCGGTGCAATCGAGGACGTGTTGGAAAGCAAGTGAATATTTTGGCGCATGGTATTGAAACCAAACTTGATGGAGGACTGATTGCTTAGATTATAC
>CAWUWQ010000322.1:0-2907 GCA_963926065.1 uncultured Algoriphagus sp. | reverse complement strand
TAAACTTACCCGCCACTAAAGAGCGAGACGAGATTTTGAATTTCATCAGATCTTCAGAACGCGGTGTAATGAAAGGCTACATTAATTAAAAATGATTGAAATCCAACTTAAAGAAGCCTCAAAACGCTTCCAATATGAATGGATTTTTAAAAATCTTTCCGTCACTATTTCCCAAGGTCAATCAATCGCATTAACTGGAAGTAATGGATCTGGAAAATCCACTTTATTAAAATGTATCAGTGGATCGATCCCACTTTCTTCGGGACATATCCGATTTAAACAGGTTGACAAAATCCTTCCCGAATCAGATTGGTTTAATTTTTTAACCATCTCAGCTCCCTATTTGGAATTGCCTGAGGAATTTACACTTTCAGAATTACTCGATTTTCATTTCAAGTTTAAATCACCTTTAAACAAAATTTCAAAAGAAGAAATACTTGAGATCATTTACCTCGAAGCTCATGCGGATAAGATGATCAGCCAGTTTTCCTCAGGAATGAAACAACGCCTAAAACTCGGACTTGCCCTACTTTCTGAGGTCCCAATTGTACTATTGGATGAACCGACCTCTAACCTTGACCGTAAAGGAATTGAATGGTACCAAGACTTAATCGATAAGTTTGGGCAGAATCGTATCTTAATCGTATGCTCAAACGAATCTAGAGAATATGAATTTTGCCAACAAAAAGTCGTTTTAGGAGATTATAAGTAGACTTAGGCTTTGAACTTTAATCGATATCTTTAATTTTACAGTATCTTAAGTAGAGAATAGCTATGAATTTGAAATTTATAAAGTTTTTAATGATCTGTTCAGCTCTAGTGCTGATTCAAGCATGTGGAGGCGGAGACAGTCCTGATCCTACTCCCCCCAAAACTCCTGAGCAATTGGCAACTGAAGCCTTGACTGGAACTGGCACATTAACTTGGGCTTTGGCTGGCGCCAATTCCGTAACAAGAGATGGTACAAATGTGACTGATTTATACACGAATTTCGAATTGATCTTAAATTCTGTCTCAATTAAGACATATACTTCTCGAAACAATAACGACCTTTTCGACACTTCAGATAACTGGTCATTTGCAGGGACTAACTTTGATAAGTTCACATTGACAGGAACGAAACCTGCGGCTGGACGAGAAATTTCTTTCACCAGAACAGGCGATAATCTAAGATTGACTTTTACCATCCCTGCTCCGGGTGCACGTATCAGCGGAGTTTTTGCAGTGGCGGGTAGCTATGTATTCAACTTGAATAAAAAATAAAGAAAGAAGTGTTTGATAAAAAAAGGGAGCTGAAAAGCTCCCTTTTTTACTTTAATGTCACTAAAGTAACTCCAGCTCCACCTCGATCGGCATGCTCATCTTCCATATGTCTGACTTGGCTCATATCTTTCAGGAAATTTCGGGTAAGATCGCGCAGAATTCCATTTCCCTTTCCATGCACGATTCGTAGATCTTTGATCCCAAGCATGTAACCTTCATCGATGAATGTCTGAATCAGCGAAAGTATCTCCTCTCCTCTTTTCCCTCTAAGATCTAGATTCATGGAAAAATCCATCATCTTTTCATTTGTGTTGAAATTCCCGCGAACACCGATTGCCTTCTTTTCTTTTTTGACTTCACCTTGTGAAATTCGCTCCAATCGAGACAATTTCACATTGGATTTTAGCTCACCGATTGATATTTCAACTTCTTTTGATTTCAATTGAAGCACCTCGCCGATGGCTCCATTATCCTTTAATCGAACCCAATCTCCCACCTTAATTTCACCAGGCAACACAACTATTGAAGGAGTCTTCACCTTGATTTTTTCCGGCTTTACTTTTTCTTTGAATGCTTCAAGTTCCTGCCTGACCAGCTTAGTACTTTCTTTTTCGGCTTTGCCTTCCTTGATCTGACGAATCGTGGATTCGATTTTCTTATTTGCTTGATCCAGCAACAATTTAGCCTCTTCTTTAGCTTCTTGGATATACTTTTTCTTAGTCGTTTCTAACGTTTCTTTAAGCTCTTTATATTCCTGCAGTCGAGTTTTCAATAGGTGGTCTTTCGAATGCACCTCTGACAACAGTTCACGGTATTGATTTTTCTCATTTTCTAACTGGGTCAACAATCGGTCGTAACGAACTCGATCTTCCCCAATTTGACTTTTTGCATACGCCAAAATATCCTTCGAAATCCCAATCTTCGAAGCGATCTCCAAGGCAAATGATGATCCAGGCTTACCGATTTCTAGCTGATACATCGGCTCTAATTTGTCCACATCGTAGCGCATCGCACCATTCACAAGTCCTTGATTTTTGCTCGCAACTTGTTTCAAATTTCCGTAGTGTGTAGTTAGCACGCCATATGCCCCCAATTTATTAAGTGCCAAAAGAATGGCTTCGGCAATTGCTCCTCCGAACTGTGGCTCGGTACCTGTTCCAAATTCATCGATGAAAAGAATGGTTTTTCGATCGGCAAAATTTGAAAAATACTTCATGCTCATCAGGTGGGAGCTATAGGTACTTAGGTCATTTTCGAGATTTTGCTCATCGCCAATGTCTATGAAAAAATTATCAAACAGACTACTTTTTGAATCTGGCTCCACAGGAATCAAAAGTCCGCATTGCAGCATATATTGGAGCAAAGCAACAGTTTTTAAAGTCACGGATTTACCACCGGCATTTGGCCCAGAAATCACCAAAAGTCGCTCATGACCACTGAGCTTTATCTGAAGCGGAACGACCTTTTTCCCTGAAGCTTTCAAAGCCATTTCCAATAGCGGGTGTCTGGCATTTCGCCAAATCAGTTGTCGCTCTTTTGTGATTTCCGGTCGGGAACTATTCGTTTTTTGAGCAAATTTTGCTTTTGCCCGAATGAAATCCATCAAGCCTAGGAAATTTGTGGCCTTTCGCAAAGCTGGAATCG
>CAWUWQ010000321.1:0-9987 GCA_963926065.1 uncultured Algoriphagus sp. | reverse complement strand
TGTTTCATCTTTCTTTTATTTTTTACAATTGCGATAGGTATTCAAATTAGGAAAAAGAACCAAAAGAGAATTAAATTCAGGCAAAATGTCCAACTATTAATTCAACAATAATCCCAAAATCATGATCAAACCTTACTTCAAATTTTTATTTATTTCCCTTTTTCTGCTCAATACTGGCGCTTTTTCCCAAACTATGGCAGAAAAGCATCATGCCACCTCGGCTATTTCACAAGAACGAATAGCTCGGTATGATACCTACCTCCAAAATGAAGTGGATCAAGGAAGGCTTGCCGGAGCAGTGACCCTGATCTATAAAAATGGCAAAAAAGCGCATGAGAAAACGATAGGATACTCAGATATTGAATCTAAGTCAGCAATGAATGCAAATCAGATTTTCTTTATCCAATCCATGACCAAGCCAATTGTAACGGCTGCATTTATGATGCTATATGAAGAAGGACATTTCTTCCTCAATGATCCTGTAGAGAAATATTTGCCTTGGTTTAAAGACTTAAAAGTTGCTGTAGATCCTAGCAAAGGAATAGCTGGAGGAACCGTTCCCGCCGAATCAAAAATAACCATGGCCATGCTATTGAGTCATACGGCTGGATTTTCGCATGGCATAGCTGCTGGCAAACTGGAAGAAGAAATTCGAAATGCGATCTACTATACTCCTCATGAGAATATTGAAAGTCGTATAAAAACATTGGTTACCCTGCCTTTGATCGGTCAGCCCGGTAAGCAATGGTATTACTCAGCATCTCCAGATGTGCTTTCATTATTGATTGAAAGATTTTCAGGAATGACTGCTGCGGAATTTCTGCAAAAGCGACTTTTCGATCCACTAGGAATGCCAGACACTGGATACAATCTTACCGAAGAACAAGACAGCCGCATGGCAACCTTGCATACTTACAATGAAGAGGGGAAACTGATCAAAGCTCCTAATCAAACCCCAACTTCAGGAAATACCGTTTTTGCTGGTGCAAATGCCTTGTTTAGCACTGCTCCCGATTATGCCAAATTTGCACAAATGTTACTCAACGGCGGTGAATGGAATGGAAAACAATACCTCAGCCCCAAGACTATTGAAATCATGACTTTGGATCAGACAAATGGACTTTATAAAGCACCTGGTGAAGGTTTTGGATTTGGATTTGGGGTGATGACAGATGTAGCTGATGCAAAATCATTAGGCTCTGCAGGTACCTACTATTGGAGTGGAGCTTATTGCACTTACTTCTTTATCGACCCAAAGGAGAACATGATTTCTATTATGATGACTCAAACTGCCCCTTTCAGCGGCTTCTACGATCAAAAAATGCGTCAAATGGTTTATCAGGCGATTGAGTAGAATTAGGAGGTAAGAGATACTAGAACCAAGAAAAATATGCTTAGTGTCAAGAATCAAGATTTTAGAATTTTCAAAGTTCTAAATCTTGGTCCTTAGCTTTAATCTCTTTTCTCAAGTCTCTAATATCTTCTCTCTAGTCTTCAATCTCCCCCGAAAGCTTTCGGGGTTCTTGTCACTTGATTCTACAGAATCTTGATACTTACATCTCAATACTAGCACTCCTTACGGTATCCACTTATTCGCTCCGAAATTTGGCTTTCTCTTTTCCAAAAAAGCATTTCTACCTTCTTTAGCTTCCTCAGTACCATAAGCCAACCGAGTTGCTTCTCCTGCAAAAACCTGCTGACCGACCATTCCGTCATCTGTTAGGTTCATCGCAAATTTCAACATCTTGATGGAAGTTGGGGATTTAGCCAAAATCTCCTGTGCCCACTCATAGGCAGTTGACTCGAGATCAGCATGTTTGATTACAGCATTCACCATTCCCATTTCATAGGCTTCCTGCGCAGAATAGTTTCGTCCTAGAAAGAAAATTTCACGAGCCTTTTTCTGACCTACCATTTTCGCCAAATATGCCGAACCATAACCTCCATCGAAACTGGTTACATCTGCATCAGTCTGTTTGAAAATCGCATGCTCTTCACTAGCCAAAGTCAAATCACAAACCACGTGAAGGCTATGCCCACCTCCTACTGCCCAACCAGGAACTACAGCAATCACCACTTTCGGCATGAATCGAATGAGACGCTGAACTTCCAAGATATTCAACCGGTGATAGCCATCCTCCCCTACATACCCTTGATCGCCTCGAGCCTTTTGGTCACCGCCGGAGCAAAATGCCCAGCCACCATCTTTTTTGGAAGGTCCTTCTCCTGTGAGTAAAATCACTCCAATTGAAGTGTCTTCTTGGGCATTATAGAATGCATCATAGAGTTCTGAAGTGGTTTTTGGGCGAAAAGCATTTCTGATTTCTGGTCGATTGAAAGCTATTCGAGCAACTCCATTACATTTTTTATAGGTAATATCTTCGTATTCCTTGGCAGTTATCCAGTTCATAATTCTTGATTTGAGGACAAATTGTAATTTTTGGCAAGATAACAGCCTTGCCTGAAATTTGTTGATCTACTAGTACCTTTGAAAAAGGATTTAGACTTTAGCATTCGGATGTTCCAGCTTCATTACCAAAATCGTATTTATTCTCACGCTCAGGATTTTCAAAACCCTGAAAAAATTATGCCTGATTTTGTACAGGCAGCTTTCTCATTTTGCGAAGCTTGGCTTTCGCGAGAGGAGATTTATTTTCAAGAGACTTCAGGATCGACTGGCAGCCCCAAAAGGCTGAGCATCCATAGAAATCAGATGATCGCCAGTGCTGAAGCTACGGGGAGTTTTCTCAAGGCTTCGGCTAATTGGAAATTGCTTTGCTGCCTCAATCCAGCATACATCGCCGGAAAGATGATGTTGGTTCGCGCAATGGTTTGGAACTGTGAAATTGAATTAGTTGCTCCTCGTACCAATCCTTTTAAAGAATCATTTTTTAAAACTGAATTTGATTTTGTCGCCATGGTCCCATTGCAAGTGGAAACTATATTGGAAGATTCAAGCTCTGCTGAATTGCTCAGGACTATCGAAAACCTAATCATTGGTGGTGCCCCAATAAGCCAAAAACTCCAGAAACAACTGGTCATTACAAATATAAATGCTTTCCAGACATTTGGGATGACTGAGACAGCCTCGCATTTTGCACTTGCAGAAATCACCGAAAAGGAATTAATTTATCAAGCGCTACCAGGCGTCCAGATAGGGGTCAATTCACATCAATTACTTTGGGTCAGGTCTGCGATGTCCGGGCCAAATCCTATTCAAACCAATGATGTAGTAGATCTCGTCTCAGAAAATAGATTCAGATGGTTGGGAAGATCAGATTTTGTCATCAATTCCGGTGGAGTCAAGCTCCATCCTGAACTCATCGAGCAAAAAGCAGAAATACAAATTCATCATTTTTTCCCTGATGTTCTTTTCTTTTTCGGCAGCCTTCCAGACGATAGCCTCGGACAGAAATTAACACTTTTTTTAGAAACAGAATCCTCAAATGAAAAAAAGGCAAAAGATTTGATGGGTAGTTTGAGATCGAGTTTAGATCGATTTGAAGTTCCAAAAGAAATCGTCTTCAAAAAAAGATTTCAGCGCACTTCAAATGGTAAACTTGATCGATTAAAAACGATAAATGAATTATGAAAATCATCTGCTTACTATTCCTTTTTGCATTTTCAAGTCTCGCTCAAACAGAAAGTGGTGAAATCAAATTGATTATAAACGATACCAAAATCGATTCTGGAATCATCCGGATTTTGATTTTCAATCAAGCTGAAGGGTTTCCAGAAGAGCCTAAAAAAGCCTTAAAGGCACTCAGCATCCCTGTCAAAAACTCTTCAGCACAAACTACCATAAAAGGTTTGCCATCCGGAACCTATGCCATCTCAGTATTTCATGATGAAGATGAAGATGGCTTATTCAAAAAAAACAGCTTCGGATTGCCTAAAGACAGCTATGGTTTTTCGAATAACCCACCTTTATTCTTTGGTCCGCCTAGCTTTTCAAAATGTGAAATAGTGGTAAATAATAAACCCATCTTGGTAGAAATCATCCTGAAGTAACCCCTTTTCTATCCAGTCAAAATTCGAATTGCAGGTTAATTGAAGCAAAAAAACTACTTTTGCGTAAAGTCAATCAAATGAATACCAACAGCAATGCGCTCACTGGATTAGTGATCGAGTACGATTCGGGCATCGTCCCAGCACCTCACAGTCACGTTTTTCGCCTCCAACTAGACCTTGATTCTAACCCTTTCCAAGTGTCGTTGGACATGCATTATACCGATCGGGAAGATCTCACTGAAGATGAAATCTATGATGAGGGTTTTACTTTAAATGATGATTATACCTTCAAAGGAGAAATCGATACGGTTTGGAGTGGTGTTTTTTTCAAAGCTTATCAAGCTGCAAAATGGAGTGGGAAATCATTGAATGAAGCTGGGATCACCCTAACTCCAATCGAAGATGGGAAAATAGGTAAAGTAAAAGTTCCTGCTGATCAAGAAGCTTGGCTCATATTAGCTCAGGATCTGATTCAGGCCGTTTACGAAACCAATAAAAAAGAATTACCACTGACCATTAAATACCGATTGGTCGAGAATGATTCCGCTAAGGATTGCTCCATCACGGTGAAGTTTAGCAATAGGGAAGTCCTGTTTACTGAAGGGTCGGAAACCCGAAATTTAAATTGGGACTATACTATTCAATTGATGAAAGTGATTTTCATGCCGGATTATAATTATGAGATTGCTAAAGAGGAGCCTGGAAAGAAGCGTGGCGGTTATATCAATTGTGGAGATGGCTATTGGCATGAGCTAGGTAAAGGCGTGGAAAATATAGATGATTCTTTTGATGCGGTTGGAAAGATTCGTTCCGGATTCGAAGATCTTTTAGGCTAAAAAAGAATAAGATTTTTATTAATTATCGCCAGAGTGATACTCAGAGTAAGGTGAGCCGAGTCAAGGAAAATCTTGAAGATATCTTTGGTTCAAAAAACGTTTTTTTCGATATCGAAACTCTGGAGCCTGGGTTAAACTTTTCAAAAACAATTGAAAAAACCATCAGACAAAGTGTAATCGTTTTGATTGGGGATTCTTGGACTAAGGTAAAGGATGATCAAGAAAATCTCAGCTTATTTAAAGAAGATGATTGGGTAAGGAAAGAGGTATTAATGGCGCTCTCGATGGTAGATACAAGGTCTATTCCTCTATTGATCAAGGATGCAAAAAAACTTTCCCCAGATGAACTTCCTGATAATCTCAAGTCCCTTGCTGATCACCAATTGGCGGAATTGACCATCCCTAGATTCAGAAATGATGTGGAAAGATTTGGCCACCTCTCTAGAAAAGATTATTCCTACTCTTAAAAAGGAAGATGAAAAGAAAAAATTATTCATTCCTCCTCCTCCTCTCCCCGCGAAAGCTGGTGGGCGGAGAATTGACTCTGGTTATTAGGGATTTTTGTGGTTTTAATAATAATTGGTTCGTTCTCTGATAAGGAAAACTTAGATGATTACGTTGAAGAAGAAACTAGTAAAACTTTGTCTCTGGAAAAGAATCTGAAAGCACAGGTGCGATCGATATTCATGGAAATTGGTTAGTTTACTTTAGAGGAAAATTAATCAGTACGTTCCTAATAAGTCAGTATCCCGATGGAATTGAATTTTATGAGTGTGATATAAATAACAAAAATGTCGGCTCTGGCACTGGTTACTTGGACGGGAACCAATTAAATTTAGATTATTACTATCCTGAGGAAGATGGGACTGGAAAATTTCACCTTTCTAACAATAATGGTAGAGAATCTTGGGAAGGAAGAGCTTCATTCCCTACTGTTGAAGTAGATACCAATTAGTCTACGAAAATCTAACCCTTAATCCTCCTCAAATCAGCCTGAATATCTTTAATCATATCGCCCAAGTCATCCAGACTTAAAGCTTTTTTCTTATCCCCAGGATTTGGAAAATCTGTGCTAATAAAAGCTTTGGCTTCCCATACTTCTAGAACATCTTCTCCCTTGACCTCGTAGGGCTTGTAATGTTCATTGTCCGAAACCAAAAATAGCTTTCCGTTATCTGCTAAATAATTAAAAACACGCTTGTAGACGACTCCTTCGGTCTGAGTGACCAAGACATAAGTCCTTCCACTTTTGATTTGATTCGGTTGATCGACATAGGAACCAATCACGATAGTACCAGGAATCAAAGGCAACATCGAATCGCCAGCAAGCTCAAAAGCACGATAAGTGGATTGTTGGGAGAGATTTGGCAAGTGAAATTGCGGTAACTGCTCCATGTACTCCGGGTCAGCAAATCCATTGAGATAGCCTGCTGAAGCTTTTTGACCAACTAGCGTAATATTCTCCTTATCATCTTGATTCGTAGCTATAGTGAGAATATTGATCCCACGTTTTTGTATTGCGCGCCTGCCATTATTTTCAATATCATACTCCATTAATTCTTCCAGCCCAACTTCAAAGATCTCACAAAGCTTTTGCAAGGTGGCGAGTTTAGGTTCGGAGCGAGCATCCTCGTAGGCAGAGATCATAGTTCGCTGTACATCCAATTGATCCGCAAGGTCATTTTGGGTAATGGCTTTTTGCTTGCGCAAAAATCGAAGGTTTGAAGCGAGGTAGTTCATGCTGAAAACAAATAGAAATTATGATCCTCTGATGTTGGTGGGATCGGAAAGAAAGGGTTCAAATTCAACGAAGTCTGCTTTCTTCGCTCCATACGATTCTTAATCTCTTCGATAATCTCTCCAATCGGTTTGGGCTCATTGACCAGCAAATAACCATACTGAGGTTTTGCTTCATCTTCAATAAAAAATTTGACTTGACAATTTCCTGAAGCCAAAGTCTTGGTTGTGATGCTGATTTTCTCTTGAGTTTCCATATCCGTTCTGTTTACGTGAGCTAAGATATAAATGTTGTTTTAATAAACATTGCCTAGTGCTAAAAATTAACAATACTACTGACAGAATTTGTCGGAAAACAAAAAAATAAGCTTCAATCCAGAATTTCAGGCTTTTGTAAAAAGGATTTCTAGTAGTACAAGTGGTATACTGAGACCTGATTTTATCACAAATCGCTTAAAATAGCATAACTCCTTTTCAATACCCCTATCGACCGCTTAGCCAATTCCTTGTCTAATAAAAGATAATTACCCGTTCCTTTGTCCTATTCTAAAGACGAAATTTCGATAGTTTACCTCAAACCTAAAGGTCATCAGACCTAATAAATACAATGAAATACAGTCTTATATTTTTTCTTTTCTTTAGTTCTTTTGTTACCGGATTGAGTCAAAACTATTCTATCAAAGGTAAAGTCATTGATGCAAGGTCAAAGGAAAGTATCCCGAATGCAACTATCTTATTGTTGAATTTTTCTGATTCAATTCAGGTCGATGGGATGATTTCAGATCTTGATGGAAATTTTATCCTAGATAATATTAAAGAAGGGGAATACCTGATGAAAGTACAGTATTTAGGATTTGAAAATCTCTTTCGAAACATTCAGCTGCAGGCGGAGCTTGATCTTGGAAATCTGATGATTCGTGAGACTGCCACAGCTCTCGGTGAGGTGACCATCAGCGCAAGAAGATCCACTGGTACACAGAAAAGTGATACCACCCTCTATAATGCCGATGCTTTCAAGACTATGAAAGATGCCAGTGCGCAGGTTTTGGTAGAAAAACTCCCAGGAGTATTAATGGTGGATGGAGCGCTTCAGGCTCAAGGAGAAAATATTACTCAGATTCTAGTAGATGGCAAACCTTTCTTTGGAGGAGATGTGAAGACCGCTTTGCAAAACCTACCAGCAGAAGTGATACTAAGCATCGAGATTTTCGATCAAAAAAGTGATCAAGCCTTATTGAGTGGGTTTGATGATGGCAACCGCCAGAAAACCATTAATATCATCACCAAGCCCAATCGTAGAAAAGGTCAGTTTGGGAGAATAACGGGTGGCTACGGATCTGATGAACGCTACCTAGCGGGAGCGAGTATCAATGCATTCAACGAAGACCAACGAATCACTTTTACAGGCTTGACGAATAATATCAACTTGCTAGACTTCTCTAGTGATCCAAATTCCCAAGACAACTCTAATCCACAAAATGGAGTGGTAGACACCAATATTCTAGGATTGAACTTTTCAGATGAGTGGGGAGAAAAAGTGAAGATTTCAAGTAGCTATCTTTTCAGAAATCGCAAAAATGTCGGGATCGAGTCACTCTATAGAGAATTTGTCACTAGCTCTCAAGAAGGTCAAACCTATGTTGAAAATAGTCGGGAGACCCGTACAAATCAGGATCATCGGTTTGACATGCGATTGGAATACCAAATTGATGAGAAAAACAGAATCATATTTAGACCAAGGTTCTCAGCTGCTTTTGACAAGGAAAACTCATCTTTTATCGGAGAGAGTGTCAACCTAGATGGCCCCTTAAACCAAACTGCAAACACAAGAACAGCAAACAATAAGGATTACGACATTTTCAATCGAATTTATTACGGCCATAAGTTTGACAAGGAAGGCCGAAGCTTAACCCTTCGGTTGAGAACCTCCAACAGCTGGAATCGAGATGTGGCCATTCGAAGAGCCGAAAACACCTATTTCCAACCTACGGAACGCGAAGAAATCATCAACCAACAAATCACCCGCAACCGAAATGGGGATTCTTGGGAAACTGGGATTTCCTACACCGAGCCTGTGGGAAAAAATGGCCAGTTAGAACTTGAATATGAAATCGGAAATCGCTTGGATGACTCGGATCAGTTGACATTTAATATTCAAAGTGAAGATCTGAGCAAAGTGGAATTAGATACCGCGCTGAGTAATTCCTTTGGAAGTAAATACCTGACTCAGGAATTGGAATTGGGCTATCAATACAAGCTGGAAAAATTGCAAGTTCAGGTTGAAGGTCAATTTCAACATGCTAGACTGGACAATAGTCAACTGTTCCCCGCACCTTTTCAGTTAGATCGAGTATTCAAAAGTTTTTTACCTACCGTCAGATTTGATTATCAGTTTACTGAGTTTACCAATATGGAAATCGACTACGATACAAATGTAGACGCACCATCAGTTCAGCAGTTGCAAACTGCTATTGATAATTCAAATCCGTTGCAACTCAGAACTGGAAATCCAAATTTGAATCAGTCCTATTCTAACCGAATTCGACTCCGATTAAGAAGTAGAAATCCTGATACCGATCGATCTTGGTTTATTTTTGCCCAATCTCAAATCGTAGCTAATACGATCGCCAATAGCTCATTTATAGCGGAAGAACCGACAGAACTTCCAGGTGGAATCATTCTTGAAAAAGGATCTCAACTTTTCCGACCAGTGAATCTGGATGGTTATCAGGACTTCAGATCTTGGGTGAGTTATGGAATGCCGCTGGGCTTTATCAAATCCAATATGAATGTGTATGGCGGTTTGAGCTACAACAAGCGTCCGGGGGAAGTCAATAGTCAATTGAGTTTCAATAATTCGAATCGAATCAGCACGGGTGTATCAATAAGTAGTAACATCAGCGATAAAATTGACTTCAATGTTTCCACTCGTTTTTCTTGGAATAATGTCAACAATACACTGAATCCAGCGCTAGATAATAAGTTTTTTAATCAGCGTACGCGTTTGAACTTGAGCTGGATTATTTGGGAAGGTTTGATTTACCGACTAGACTTAAATCACCAAGTCAATACTGGGTTATCTGCCGGATTTGACAATAATTTTCTTTTGATGAATATGAGTGTGGGAAAGAAAATTTTCAAAAATCAGCGCGGTGAGATCTCCTTGAACGTCTATGACCTGTTGGGGCAAAACGCAAATGTTAGAAGAAATGTAACCGATATCTACACCGAGGATGTGGAGACCAATGTACTCAGTCGCTATTTTATGTTGAGTTTTTCTTACAACCTGAGGAGATTCAGCAAAGGTATGGATATGGACGACTACAATGAGCTCGTCAATACCGGGGGAGATGATCGAAACTAATTGGATCCAATCGCATTGCTAGTTTCTTCTAGGCTTGTC
>CAWUWQ010000320.1:0-16098 GCA_963926065.1 uncultured Algoriphagus sp. | reverse complement strand
ATTCTTTGGTTGGGCGAAATTGCCGAATAGATACACTTCAGGCTGGATTTTTAAATGTTATGCTGGATCGATTTGGTGACTTTCAGGTAATCAGAAAACGACAAGCCAAACGATACTTGGATAGCTTAATGGAGATTAAAGGAATAATCCTTTCTGAGGGGGTTTTGAAAGTTGATCATAATGCACATCTTTTTGTGATTCAAACAGAACGACAAGAGGAGCTCAGAATATTTTTGCGAAGCAAAGGGATTGGAACGGCAATTCATTACCCCAAAATCTTACCGGAAATGGGAGTCTTTGAATCGATTGGAGAATTCCCAAAAGCAAAAAAAATAGCTAGAAGCGGGCTTTCTCTCCCCTTGAATCCATTTCTCTTAGAGTCGGAACAAGGATTTATAATTGATCAGATCCGCTTATTTTTTGAAAAATGAAACATGGTTTTAAAGATGGATAGTTAATAATTTTTCGGAGTTCAGTCTTTAGATTGTTCAAAGACTATTCCCTTTAAAAAAATAGCAGGACTGAAACAGAAATTTTTCTCTATTTTCCGAAATGACTTGGACAAGTGACCCGATTTATGTCAGCGGAATGCTCTGCTTTTTGGTACTTTTTTCTACTTGGTTGGCCACTTTTAAAGGGTGGAAAACGATTGGGACTCCAATTTTAGTCATCATCATTACTGCTGTAGTCGCAAATATTGGTATTATTCCAACTGCTACTTCCGGTCATCCGATTTATGATGGTGTATTTGTTTATCTAGCCCCAATGGGGATTTTTATTGCCCTGCTAGAGGTGGATTTGAAAAGCTTAAAAAAAGCAGGAGGACCTATTTTATTGATGTTTCTCATCGGGGGACTAGGTACTATGATTGGCGTCTTAGTTTCTTGGTTTGTGGTGCAGCCGGCACAGGAGATAGGGCCTTTTGCTAATGCGCTAGCCGGGATGTTTACAGGTACTTATATAGGAGGCAGCATTAATTTCAATGCGGTAGCCCTTCATTACCAAGTCAACTCTCAGCCGGATCTCTATGCGGCGAGTACTGTAGTTGATAATTTGATAGGCACCCCTTGGATCATAATATGCTTGATTTTACCGAAGTATTTGCAGTCCTTATTTCCAAGAAAAAAACTTATCGGAAGTACTGGTGAAAAAAATCAAATCAAGAAATCCGAATCCATTTCTATCCCTGGTATTGCGGCGATTTTGGGAATGGCTTTTCTAGCAATGGCCTTTTCAAAGTGGATGTCTGATCTTTTTCCTTCTATTCCTGAAATTATATCGCTGACAACACTAGCTCTGATTTTGGCTCAGTTCCCGCTCATCCGAAAGCTTCAAGGGACCCAGACCATTGGCTTTTTTATCATTTTGATTTTCTTAGCTACGATCGGGACATTATGTGATTTTAATACATTGGCTGGTTTGGGAAGCCTTGCCACTACTTTAATCCTTTTCGTGAGTTTGCTGATGCTGATTCATGGCTTGTTCATATTTGGGGTTGGAGCATTACTGAAGATTGATTGGGATGTGATTGCTGTTGCCTCTCAAGCGAATGTCGGAGGAAATACTACTGCAATTGCAGCTGCAGAAAGTCTCAATAGACCGGATTTGTTAATTCCAGGTGTTTTGGTGGGAAGTCTGGGAAATGCCTTGGGGACCTATGCGGGGTTCTTTATTGCGGGAATTCTTTAGAGTTTGTACAAAGCAAAAGGTGCCAAGTACTATGTAAATAGACTTTAAAGGAGATAGGAGATTAAGAGAATAGAGATTGTAAATCATAAAATATGGAAGCAAATATATTAACACAGATTTTTCTCCCACTCTCGCTTGCGGTGATCATGTTTGGAATGGGGCTTTCGCTCACTCCGGCTGATTTTAAGCGAATTCTGATCTATCCTAAAGCCGTGGCAATAGGACTTACAAATCAGATTATACTACTTCCACTGATTGCTTATGGCTTGTGCAAACTGTTCAATCTGAGTCCGGAGCTTTCCGTAGGAATGATGATTCTGGCAGCTTGTCCAGGTGGTGCTACTTCCAATTTGATAGCACATTTAGCAAAAGGCGATACGGCCTTATCTGTAACGCTAACTGCTTTTTCTTCAATCATTACTGTTTTTACTATTCCGATTATCATTAATTTCTCCATTCTCCATTTTATTCCCGATGGAAGCGAGCAGCAATTGAATGTAATAAGTACCGTGATTTCAGTTCTTGCCATTACCATTATTCCTGTCATTATAGGGATGGTATTGCTTCATAAATCGCCTCAATTGGCAAGTAAACTAGATCAGCCTTTCAGAAAGATTTCGGCACTTTTCTTTGTTTTGATTTTGCTTGCAGCCATCCTTAAAGAACGAGCAAATTTCGTAGAATACTTTGTTCAGGCTGGCCCTGTTGCACTTACATTGAATATTATCACACTAGCCTTAGGCTTTTGGGTAGCCAGATTATTTGGGGTCAATGAAAAGCAAAGCAGGACCATTTCTATCGAATCCGGGATCCAAAATGGCACACTCGGAATTACGATTGCTGCCACTATTATTGGGAATAGCATAATGCCTATCCCCTCCGTGATTTATGGATTATTGATGTTTGGGACTGCGGGAGCGCTGATTTACTGGGGTAATCGAAAAAAAGCGGTTTTGGAAGTGAAATAAGAATTTGTTTTACCAAAGGATCTCGTGTTTTGTGGTGACTTAAACCACGGAATGAAGACACAATTCAGGGTAGAAAAAAAATGGCCTGCTCACAAGCAGACCATTTTTTAATTTCTAAAAACTTAAAGTTCGTTTACTTTTTCATACCTGTGAATGTACCGGAAGCCATGGTTCCTAGTATCACTTTTCCACTAATCTTGTTCCCATCAGCTTTCCCATCGTATTCGATTTTGTTTCCTTGGATATCAAATTCGATGTGGAAGGTATCATCTGCTTTGATCATCCCAGTCAAATCAGTTTCACCTAATTGGCCAGAATAAGTTCCAGTAATTTTACCATCAGCTTCTTTTTTGAGTGCAAAACTGGGATTTCCACTTCCCATGTCTGTTTGGACATCGAGATCCCAAGTTCCGGTTAAATCTGCCTTCGGAAAGGTAAATGCAATAGTGAGCACAAGAAGCGAAATAGCAATAAGTGTAATTCGTGGATTTTTCATAAGATGTGGTTTTAGCAAAATAAGTTAAGAAGATATCCTGTTTTTTTCAATCCTCATTCAATAACCGCCTCTGCTTCGATTTCCACCAAATACTCTTCACCTATCAATTCGGCTTTGACCATGGTGTTTGCAGGTTGAATCCCCGCAAATCGCTCCCCATGTGCTCGCGCGAGGGCTTCCCAATCGGCGATATTTCGGATAAAGATTCGAGTTCGAACTACTTGTTCCAATTTTCCTCCCAAGCTTTGAATCGCTCCTTCAAGTTTATCAATGATAAAATGAGTTTGCGCCGCTGGATCAGTGCCGCCCATAGCTTTGGGGCCATGAGTCGCTGTAGTTCCAGAAACCAAGATTCGATTTCCCTTTCTGACAGCCCTGCTAAATCCAGCGATATCTTCCCAAACGGTACCACTCAATGCCTTTATTCTTCCATCACTACCTTCAACAGTAGGGTAGGGAGCCGGAAAGCTTTCTAAATGGTGACTCAAATCTCCCGAAGCGGTCAGGAATGGTGGCTTGCGGTATTCATCGCCACAATCTCCTGGAACTGCATTGAAATCTCCAATTACTACTTTGATCTGTTTTTGGTCATTTTCATCTAATTCAAAAGAAAATAGGGCTTCATTGTCTTGGATATGTTCACTTTTCCCAAGTCTAGCTCCTATGATTACTCCTGCGACAGCTGGCTGGTGAAGGATGTAGCTACTTGCGATATTAGCGATCCCAACTTTATGTTTTTTGGCAATTTGTGACAGGGTTTTTAATAATGTCTGAAAACCTTCCCAGCCTCCAGTAGTGTCGATGAATCGCTTGTATTTCATCTGAGACCAAGTAAGTGATTCATTGAGTTTAGGTTCGGGTTGTCCTAACCATTTTTCCGAAAGAAATCCCCCGGCAACTGTTCCGAAAGCCAATAATTTAACACCATACTTTTCGCAGACTTCGGTCATTTTTCCGGCTGCCCGCTGATCTAGGAGTGAATAGCAAACTTGGTTACTAACCACTTTGATTCCAGAATTTGCCACAACCTGAAGATGAGCAGCATCAAAATTCGTCAGTCCTAGATGCTTAATCAACCCTTCTTCTTTTAATTCCTGAAGCCAAAAAAGGCAATCCACCCAAGAAGGATGTGCATAATTCCAGGCATGAAATTGCATCAGATCGAGTTGCTCAGATTGCATTCGAGTGAGGGCAAGTTGGACAGCAGCTTTAACCTGAGCTTGAGTGATATTTTCTGGACTGGGAACCCACTTTGTGAAAAGTTGCGCCTTATTTTCCCCATAAGTTTTTCTGAAAACTCCGGAGATCTCCTCCGCTGAACCGTAATGATCAGCCATGTCAAAAGTGGTAAATCCAGCTTCCGCATACCCATTCATAGCTTTGGCAGCGGCAATTGGATCAATTTTATTTCCTTCGCGCTCCAAATCGGCAATCTGCCAAAGTCCGGTCAAGGCTTTACAAATGGTCAATCCTGGGGCAAGTTCTGTGTATTTTGAAATCATCTTAATCGGGTAATTTTGAGAAACGTTCTTGAGTATTGATGCCTGATTGTTGTAGTTTTTTCCAGCGGAAAACAAAGAAAATCGAAGCTCCAGCCATCACGATCAACCAAACCGGAGTGGAATGGAAATACCAAGCAGAAACCTCTGCTCGTAGATCTTTTAGGGTATGGATAATGAGAAAACTCGAAAGTGAGACTATACCACAATATGCAATCAGTTTTTGTGCAATGGCTGATTTGAAAATGGTGATTTTAGATGCCAATTCAGCATTTCTTTTTGGGAGAAAAAGTAGTGAAATCGACATCAATAGGAAATTGACCAACATTGAAGTGACCATAATGTCTATCCCCAGAAAGAAATCTCCTGCAAAGTGACTTCCTAAAATGCCCAAAGTCGCCATAGCTCCGCTGAGTAAAATTGCACGATGCGGCGTATGATGAATTGGGTGAATGGATGAAAATCGCTTTGCGAAAATCCCATCTTCCGCCCAAGAAAATATCAATCTGGAAACCGATAGAATCATGGCTGGAAGATCATTTAACAAGGCAATTGCCGCTCCAAACAAAATCAAAACTCCCAAGCTAGACGGAAGTACGTAGCTCAATAATCCCGCTGCGGTAACATCTTTATTCATCGCTTCGGCTGCCACAAATTCCCAAGGCACAGCATGGTAAACGGCAAATGAAAATAAAATGTAAAAAAGGCCTACTCCGAAAATCGCCAATCCAATCGCTTTGGGAAGGTTTTTGGTGGGGTTTTTTGCTTCTCCTCCAGCTTGAGCAATCGAGTCAAACCCGATAAAGCTGGAAAATAGCAGTGCTGAAGCGGTGAGAAAAATCGACCAATCGAAGTTATTTTCTATGATAGGAATGCTTTCCCCTTCTTTCTCTAAGAGCGCTTTTGCGAAATCAGATTGATCAAAACTTAACCCAGAAATGATCACTACCGCTCCTAAGCCAAACATCAAGATCATTAGCGGAATCAAGGTTTTCTCGTAGAGTTTTACTCCTCGAATATTTATCCACACAAAAACCCAAAGAACCCCAATGGAAATAGTAACCCTAATCCAACCAATTTCGAGTTGTGCCGCAAGGTCTTCCCAACCTAGCGCTGCAAAAAAGTCCCGAAAGAAGGGGACGATAACATAAGCTATTACTCCGATGACGATGGACAGTCCAAACCATTGTGAAAAACTGGCAACGAATCCTAAATAAGGGTTTAGTGAGCGACTGGCATAGAGGTAAGATCCACCCGCTCTTGGCATTGCAGTAGCCAAAATTGCGTATGCCAAAGCCGCAAATAAGGCTGGAATAGCTGCGAAAAGAAATGCGGGAAGCACGTATGGACCGATCCCTGGTACATTTCGCTGAATCATAAAAGGCACCACGTAGATCGATGCACCAATCATGGAGCAGATTCCGGTGGCTGTAAGTCCTAAGAGGCTGAGATTTCGGGTGAGCTGGGCTTTGGGAGAATTCATTCGCTTTGAAAGGAGTAAGATAAAAAAAATCATCAGGTGTAAAGTCTACGACTTCGTTTTTTAGCTTTTTTCAAAACATTCAACCTAAAAAAATTGCTTGATATGATCTTTCTCAGGATAATACCAAAGAGGAATTTCCTACTTTGTAATCGGGGATAAGCTGCTTTTTTTCCAAAATAATTTCTTTTAAACCTATGACCAACGCTATTTACCTGACCACCACAGAGCCCTTTTCTGGAAAATCTATCATTGCTTTGGGGTTGATGAATCTTTTAGCCAGTAAGACAGAGAAGCTAGCCTACCTCAAACCCATAGTCTCTGGGGGGATGAAAGACAAAGATCGTAGGCTCGAATTGATCAAGGAACATTTCAAGCTTGCACAGTCCTATGAGGAGATGTTTGTCTTTTCTAGAAAAAAAGCCATCAAAGAGATCAATAATGGGAACGACTCATTTTTGATTGACTCTGTGATAGATCATTTCAAAAAACTCCAGGAAAAGGCGGATTTCACGGTAGTGGAGGGTACAGATTTTTTGGATGTCAATACCAATGTAGAGTTTGACGGGAATATATCACTTGCCAAAAATCTGGGAATTCCTGCTGCAATCATTCTGAATGGGGCCAAAAGGTCGGTTTCGGAAATAGTGGATCTGGCTCAAGCGACGGCTAATGGGTTTTTGAATCGAGGGGTTCAGGTTTTGTTTTTGGTAGCAAACAAAGTAGCTATTGGGCAAGAAAAAGAAATCATCGATCGTCTGGTGGCGGTATTGCCGAAAGAGATTTTGGTGACATCCATTCCCATGAGGGAAGAGCTAAGTAATCCTACCATGGAAGAAATCCGTGATTCTTTGGGTGCTAAAGTTCTTTTTGGAGAGAATCTTCTTTCCAATCGTGTCAATAAATCCATTGTTGGAGCCATGCAGTTGCGAAATTTCCTAGATCGGCTAAAGCCAAATACGCTGGTAGTGACTCCTGGAGATAGAGCAGATTTGATTTTGGGAGCTTTTCAGGCCAATGTTTCCCGTAATTTTGGGAAAATCGCAGGAATGGTACTTACTGGTGGGATTTTGCCAGAGGCTCCAATTATTAAATTAATCGAAGGCTTGGAAACTGTTTTGCCTGTTTTGCAGGTAGATGAAGGGACATTTAATGTAGTCACTAGAGTAAATGAAATCCATGCGCGAATTTCTCCGGATGATAAAGAGAAAATAGCATTGGCAATTCGACTTTTTGAAGATGCGGTGGATGAAGATGCTTTGAGTCAGCGATTGGTTTCATTTCATTCTGAAACTCTTACCCCAAGGATGTTTCAATATCAATTGGTCAAGCGGGCTAAAGAACATAAAAAACACATCGTACTACCTGAGGGTGAAGATGATCGGATTTTGATAGCAGCAGATCGGCTGATTCAGCAATCCGTGGTCAGTTTGACAATTCTGGGCAATCGGGAATCCATCGAGACAGCGGTGAAGCGGCTTAATCTTTCGTTGGATTTAGAAAAAGTGGAAATTGAAAATCCTGCCTCATCGCCCCGTTTTGAGACCTACGCCCAAAAACTTTATGAGCTTCGAAAAAGCAAAGGATTGACTTTGGAAATGGCCCGTGATCTGATGGTTGATATATCCTACTTTGGGACGATGATGGTTTTTCTTGGGGATGCTGATGGAATGGTTTCAGGTGCTATTCATACTACTCAACATACGATCAGGCCGGCTTTACAATTTGTAAAAACCAAACCGGGTGTTTCAACTGTATCGTCTGTGTTTTTTATGTGCCTACCTAATCGTGTTTCAGTTTTTGGAGATTGTGCTGTAGTGCCCAATCCTAGCTCCGAGCAACTTGCAGACATAGCTATTTCGGCTGCGGAGTCAGCTTTAATGTTTGGTATTGAACCTAAAATAGCCATGCTTTCCTATTCTTCCGGCACATCTGGAGTAGGAGAAGATGTAGAAAAAGTCCGCAGAGCAACAGAAATTGTAAAATCCAGAAGGCCAGATTTGAAAATTGAAGGGCCCATTCAGTACGATGCTGCAGTAGACCCTGGTGTTGGAAGGCAGAAGCTTCCAAAATCTGCAGTAGCAGGCCAGGCTAGTGTCCTTATTTTTCCGGATCTCAATACTGGCAACAACACCTACAAAGCGGTACAGCGAGAGACAGGTGCTTTAGCGATTGGTCCTATGCTCCAAGGTCTCAATAAACCTGTCAATGATCTCAGCCGCGGCTGTACAGTAGCTGATATATTCAATACAGTAGTGATTACTGCCATTCAAGCCCAACAATCCTAAGCGAATGAAAATATTTGTCATCAACTCAGGAAGTAGCTCAATCAAATATCAATTGATAGTGATGCCAGAAGCCAGAGTAATCTGCTCAGGAATGGTTGATCGGATTGGTTTGGAAGGTACTAGAATAGATTATCGAGCTTTTTTGAATACTGGAGAAATCAGAAAATCCGAAATGCTCGACATTCCGGATCATGAAGCTGGACTTCTGGCAGTAGTAGCTTGGTTAACGCATCCTAATTTCGGGGTATTGGCTGATCCCCGAGAAGTGGAGGTTGTGGGGCATCGAGTAGTCCATGGAGGGGAGAAATTTTCTAAAACCCAACTGATCACCGAAGAAAGCAAGGCTGAAATTCGAACTCTTTTTCCTTTGGCACCTTTGCACAATCCTGCAAATTATTTAGGAATAGAGGTCGCTGAACAGATTTTTAAAGACGCAAAACAAGTGGCTGTTTTTGATACGGCATTTCATCAGTCAATGGAGCCAATAGCATACCGAATCCCCATTCCGAATGAATTCTATGAAAAGTATGGGATTAGAGCTTACGGCTTTCATGGAACTAGTCACAAATTTGTCTCAGAAATTGCAATTAAACTAGTGCAAAAGCCAGACTCGAAAGTCATAACCATTCATCTGGGGAATGGCTGTAGCATGGCAGCTATTCGTGGGGGGAAATGTGTTGATACCAGCATGGGATTCGGACCGATGAATGGGCTGGTCATGGGAACACGAGCTGGGGACATCGATCAATCTGTGATTTTTCATTTAATAAATGAATTGGGCTATAGTTTGGACGAGGTTAATTCGATCTTGAATAAAAAAAGTGGAATGCTTGGCCTGACCGGATTCAGTGACATGCGAGATATTCGAGACGAATATATTCGGGGAGAATCTAAAGCCATTTTGGCGTATCAGCTTTATGGGTATCGAATCAAAAAATACATCGGATCGTTTGCCGCAATTCTCAATGGGTTAGATGCAATTGTATTTACTGCTGGGGTAGGAGAAAATGATTATTTGACCCGGAAATTAGTCTGCGAGGGTATGGATTTTCTTGGGATTTCCTTGAATGAGTCTAAAAATGAAGCTCATAAAAAAGGTATCGGTGAGATTCAAAAATCGGGTGCGCAAGTCAAAATTTTGATCATTCCTACCAATGAGGAGTTGGAAATCGCCAGACAGTGTTTCGATTTGTTGGCCTAATCAGTTTGAATTGGAACAAAGGGCTCGACATGAATCAATACATTCCCTAATTCAGGGATTTCTTCACAAAGCCGATCTTTCAGTTGATGCGAAATATGGTGCCCCTCCGTTACGGAAATTTCCCCATCTACAATCGCATGAAGATCGACATGGTATTTCATGCCAGCCTTTCGAATAAAGCATTTTTCCGTGTCTTTGACTCCTTTGACATGGACAGAAATGAGACGAATTTTTTCAGTCAAATCGCTGTAAATATCCTCATCCATGACCTCTCCTAGGGCTGGCCGAAAGATCTGATAGCAGTTGTAAAGAATGAAAGCCACTGCAACCAAAGCGGCATAATCATCCGCTACCTCATATCCTTTTCCACCATAGATGGCTATTGAGATCCCAATGAAGGCAGCAACGGAAGTGATCGCATCAGAGCGATGGTGCCAAGCTTCAGCTTTTAGTGCTGAGCTTTTCAGTTTTTTGCTTCGGTTATTCACAATTTGAAAAGATATTTCCTTCCAAATAATTATTGCCCCAAGTACAATTAGGGTGAATGGTTTTGGGAGTTCGTGTGGCATTTGAATATTACTTATAGCCTGCCAGGCAATTGTTGCCGCCGAAATCACCAAGAAAACGACTACCAAAAATGTGATTAGCGGTTCAGCTTTGCCATGACCATAAGGATGATTTTCATCAGCAGGCCGCTCCGCATATTTCAATCCGACCAAAACCAAGATGGAGGAAAATACATCTACGACAGACTCGATACCATCAGCAATCAAGGCGTAAGAATTACCAAAAATCCCGGTCAGAAACTTGATTGCAGCTAAAAATACACTGCTGACCATGCTAAAAATGACTGTTCGGATCGCTAGAGAAGGTCGAGACATGGAGTGAAATTAAGGAATAAAAGGAAATGGAGGGTTTACTTTTGGGATTTTCCCAGCCAGTACAAAGCGGTTCCGACACCGATCAAAACCGCAGTAAGCCAAATAGAAGTCCAACTCACTTGAAGCATCAGCCAAAGGCAAGCTAAAATCCCCAAAGCTGGAATCAAATAACCTCCCTTAAGAATGAAATAGCCTTGATTTCTGAATTTTGGTCTCAAAACAGGAATCGCTGCACAAGTCATGATGAATAAAAATAACCTTGATAGTACGGTCATTGCAGCCAAGAAAGTAAAGGAACCCATAGCTGCTAATGCGAAAGCAGCTATACCGAAGAATAAAACTGAATTTGCAGGGGTGAGGAATTTTGGGCTGACCTCTCCAAACCATGCTGGAAGTGATTTTTCTAACGCTAGTGCATACGTGATTCTTGAGGCAGAAAACATCGAACTGATCAGATTAGCCAAAACGGAGGTTGCGACTCCGATCATTAGAATTACTGCTCCTGTATTTCCAAATAGGGCAGAAGAAGCATCTAAAAGCGGACTTGTACTCTCTGCCAAATTGGGTACGGCAGCCTGGGATACCAATTGGATCAGCATGTAAATAATGGACACAATCACTAATCCTAGTAATAATCCCAAAGGCATATCTCTTTTTGGTCGCTTGGCTTCACCAGCAGGCACAACCGCTCCCTCAAATCCTACAAAGGCATAAATTAAAAGTAATGCAGCAGCTCCCAGATCGGTTCCCGACGGTAAAGGACTATCAAATCTTGGGATCACATCCGGACCAATTAGTAAAAAGCCACCGAAAATCAATCCTATTAAAACGGAAAATTTGATGATCGTAAATAGGGTCATAGATTTAATAGACTCCGAGGAACCTAGAATATTTATTAGGCTAAGTAATCCACAAGTCAGTCCCAATGAAATCAACCTTCCAAAGCCCTCACTCATAATCGGGAAGAAATAGGCAATGCTATCGGTGAGTAATACCGTATTGGCAGCAAAGGAAATCAGTCGAGCCAAATAATAAAGCCAGCCTCCCTGAAAACCCACGAATGGACCAAAAGCCATTTTGCCATAACGAATCGGGCCACCTGTGCCGCGAAAATAACTTCCAACCTCGGCAAAACTCAAAATCACTGGCAGAATCAACAGTGCGCAAAATGCATAAATCAATACGCTGTATTCACCAGCTAGCTTTGCAGCACCAGACGGAAGTCCAAATATTCCAGCTCCTATCAAACCATTTACGACTAGCATCCATACACCCCAAAGGCCTAGATTTCTGGGTAGTTTTTCCTGAATTTCCTCAGTTGGTTTTTCTTGCACGAGCGAGTTGTTTTTAAAAAAGATTTTCGGGAAGATAATTCAAAAAATGAATTTAGGGAGCCTCAAATTGGCTAAACGGCCATTGCCTTACGAATCCCGAGTACTATTAACCATACTAATCCAATTAGGATAACCAAAGTTGAAATCCCAACAAAAGATAAAAGTTGCTCGTTTCTTTCTCCAGCTATCAAAAAAATAAATAATTCTAAGCTCAAGTCTTCAGCATATTCGGAATTACTAAAAATGACAAACCCCCATTTTTTACTTCTGTCCAAAACAAAAGCTGAAGTAAAACCAAGATTATTTCCTGCATGATATAAAAGATCTGTCCCGGGGAAATCTACTTTTTCAAACCCTAAGTACTGGCTAACAGGGAAGTCTGAATCAGTAATTTCCACTTGAGGACTAAATAAAGCATCAAAACTTGATTTTTCAAGCACCGTTTCATTTATTAAACTAATCATCCAAATAGCAAATTCCTTAGGCTCAGAATGTAAAGAGGCTGGTGCAGTGAATACCGTATCGTCATTTTGAAACCAGTAATTATTTCTCCAATCAATCAAATTCCCATCTTCATCATAGGGCTGAGCTTTATTTTTTTTCATTTCAGCTGTTTGAATAAACCCTGTATGCTGAAGACCTAGTGGCTTTGCAACCCTAGCTTGAAATAGGGCTTCCAATCCTTTCCAGTCTGTTTTCTCGATTTCCCGTAAGACAGTTGCTAGATATTGATAGCCTTCACCTGAATAATTGTAAGCGGTTTCGGGATCTTGAATGAAGTTTATTTTTTCATCCTCCAAGTCTTCGCGCCAATTGGGCAATCCTCCTTGGTGGCTGAGTAGCATTCTTGCTGTGAGTAATTTATGTCGAGGGTCGTCTAATAAATCTGGATGGGGATAGATGGTGTAAAGTGGCTGATCCAAATCGAGTTTCCCTTCTTCTGCAAAAGTCATTACAAAGTAAGCAAAGACAGGTTTGGAGATCGATGCACCTTCGAAGATTGTCTGATCTGTCACAGCTAACGAGTCCTCTAGGGAAGCAAAACCTTTATTAATTCGATAGACAATTTCTCCATCATTGATCAGAGCAAAACTTAAACCCGGCATTGGGTTTTCGGCCATTTTTTTATCTAAAAAAACAGAAATATCAGCTTTGGGGATCGCTAGGAGGTAGCCTTTAATGGATTCAGGTCGCTCTCCACACGAGAAAATAACTATGGAAATGATAAAAATTAGAAGACCCTTCTTTTTGAGAAAATTCATCAATTGCAAGGTTGATTTGATTTTAATTTAATTAAAAATATCGATTTGGTGTCAACTTATTTCAGGACGAGATAATTTGAACCTCCATTATTAATTCAAAGTACATACGTGCGGTTGAGTTGATAATCAAGTTATTTTTTATCGAGTTCCACCCAGAAAGGGAAATATCGCTTTCCATTGATCTCATAAAATGGAAGAAGTTGTGAAATCCCTGCTTCTATCGATACACTTTTCAATTCAAGTATATCGATATCCTCTGTGGATTGGTCGTGGAAGACTAGGGCTTGATTGCCTATTTCTAAAGTCAATCTGCCTTTTGGGGATATAGGCTTTACAAATTTGAATCGAATGTCATACGTGCCAGACTCGATTTTCACATTCCAATAACCAAATACATCTTCCTGAGCCCAGATTCCCCGTTCGCCTGAAGCATCGTTTCGATTTAAAAAAACTGGGTTCTCTTTTGGATTCCCTATTTCAATTAAGGGCTGATTTAGAAGGTTTTTCTCTTGGGTTAATTCTTCAAAAACCCCATCTAATTCGGACTTTAATTCCAAAGCCTTGGGACTTTCGCTAGCAGAAAGATCTGAAAGCTCATAAGGATCATCCTTCAGATTATAAAGTTCAAAATCCTCAATTTCAGAATCGAAACTTGTCTTCCCAATGAGTTTCCATCCTGATTTTTGGATGGAAATATTTTCATAACGTTCCGGGTATTTCCGAGTCCAATAGGAGAAAAAGCTTCGATCTATACTTGAATCCAAATTTCCCTGAATCAGTGGAAGCATGCTTATGCCATCTATTTTCCGATCGTTTGGTACTTCAAATCCACAAAGGTCTGCCAGAGTTGGCATCACATCAATATGTGCGGCAAGCGTGTTGATGTCCCTGTTTCCTTTGAAAGCAGCTGGATATCGCATGAAAAATGGGGCTCTGACTCCGCCTTGAGACACATCTCCTTTGAGTCCTTTGAGTCCTGCTACATAGCGTCGCTGCTGCGGACCATTATCGGTCATAAAGATTACCAGGGTATTGTCAGCGATTCCAAGATCATCTAGTTTTTGAAAAAGTCGATTTAGATTATCATCGATATTTTCCACCATGGCATAGACTTTTCGGGCATCTTCCTTTTGACTTTCCGACATGGGATAGAATGGTCTTCCATCTTCACCAAAGCCGGCACTTGGATCGGTGTCTTTATATTTTTGATAATACTCCTCGGGAACTTGAAGCGGCGTATGAGGAGCATTAAAGGATAAATAGGTGAAAAATGGTTGGTCTTTATTTTTTTCAATGAATTTGATCGCTTCGTTTGCAAATATATCGGAGCAATAACCTGGATATTTTTGCTGTTCATTATTGTGCCAAAGGACCGGATCAAAATAGCTTTGATCTCCTTGGAAAAAAGTCGTGAAATCTCCGACTTGTCCCATGCCTCCTGAGAGATGAATTAGCGATTCATCAAACCCTTGATCGCTCGGTCGCATCGGATAATTATCTCCGAGGTGCCACTTCCCAAAAATCCCTGTAGTATAATTTTCGGACTTCAAGAGTTCAGCAATCGTAATCTCAGATGTAGCCATCATCGCTCCACCATTGTAGGTATCACGAACTCCAGTTCGCAAGGAATATCGGCCTGTCATCAGACTGGAGCGGGTAGGAGCACAAACTGGGGAGACGTAAAAGTTGGTAAATCGGACACTCTCTTTAGCAAATGCATCGAGTGTTGGGGTGTTGATATGTGGGTTGTCGTGAAAACCTAGATCCCCAAATCCTTGATCATCTGTGATGATTAGGATCACATTTGGGCTTCTTTCTTTTTGCTGCGCAAAGCTTTTAATTCCAAGAAGTAAAAAAGTGGCTAGTAGGAGAGCTCGAAAAGTTTGATTCATAAGGCTAGAGTCTGATTGCCTATCAATCTAAAAAATTATGCTTAAAAAAACCTCAGCTACTTTTTCTTGTTGAATTTTACTTGACTTTTAAGCTTTTATAAGTTCAAATACCGTGATCTCCGGTTTTACATTAAACCAAATGGGGTACATATGTCCAAGAGCACGATTGATATATAAAGTTCGCCCGTCCTTGAGATCAATTTCTCCAGCGGAGTAAGCGCTATTTTTGAAAGGTAAAATGGGAGGAGGAAGAAAGGTGATTTGATCTTGGTTTTAGAGCAAAGTACTTTCAGCTTTCAAACTCTTATCTGCTACCTCAAAACTCCATTTCATCCGTACTTCTTAGCTGCACATGCTTGCCCATTTTCTTCTGAATGATCTTGAAGTGATGAAGATCCTCTTCTGTAATCAAGGAAATCGCTTCCCCGGTGGCTCCAGCGCGACCTGTTCTACCGATGCGGTGCACATAATCTTTTGGGGATCTTGGCAATTCGTAATTGATGACTAAGGGTAAAAATTTGATGTCAATACCTCGTCCTGCTAGGTCTGTAGCTACTAAAATTCGGGTTTTCCCAGACTTGAATTTTGCCAAAGCTTCGGTACGTGCTCCTTGGCTTTTATCACCATGAAAGGCAATAGCGTCAACGCCATTCTTATTCAATTTGGTCACGACATTATCGGCTGTTCGGATTGAAGATACGAAGATTAATATCTGTGTCCAGTCACCAGAATTCACCAAATAGCGTAAAAAGGGACCTTTTTTCTCCGTATCGATTCGATAGGCGTATTGCTCTATTAGGTCTGTAGCAACAGTTTCTGCTTCAACTTCGATTTTTACGGGATCTTTTAAAAGTGATGCGATGATCTCTTCAAGCGTCTCGTCCATTGTGGCGGAGAAGAGAATATTTTGGCGTTTCGCAGGAAGCTCTGCTAAAACCTGATCTATCTCCTCTCGAAAGCCCATGCTGAGTACTTTGTCCATTTCATCCAAAACCAATATTTCAACTTGGTTAAGTTGAATGGCATTCTGGGACAACAAGTCCAGCAATCTCCCGGGTGTTGCGATCAGAATATCCGTTCCAAATAGTTTCAACATTTGAGGATTGAT
>CAWUWQ010000319.1:0-14369 GCA_963926065.1 uncultured Algoriphagus sp. | reverse complement strand
AGGGACATTTGATGAGGTTTTTGCACACGCTGAGGATCAGCGCGTGAAGCTATTTTACGATTATAATTTTATCAATATATGAGAGGTGAAAATAAACGTTCGGTCATTGTAGGCGTTTTTGTCTTCATTGGTTTAGCCATTTTAGTGGTTGGAATCTTGACCCTTGGGGGTCAGCAGAAGAAATTTGTAAAGGCGATCCATTTGAAAGCAGTTTTCGATGATATCGGTGGTTTGCAAACAGGTAATAACATCTGGTTTTCGGGAGTAAAAATCGGAACAGTTAGAAAAATAAATTTTTACGGGGACTCCCAAGTAGAGATTGAGATGAATGTGGAAGAGGCTGTTGTGGATTTTATCCGAAAGGATTCTAAGGCGACGATCAGTTCAGATGGTTTGATTGGGAATAAGATCATTGTGATTTACGGTGGCACGACTTTAGCTCCTCCTGTACAAGATGGAGATCGTTTGGAGTCTGTGATGCCACTCGATACCGATAAAATGATGGAAACGCTTCAGGTAAATAATGAAAATTTGGTAGAGATTACCGCAGATTTGAAAACCTTGACATCTAAACTTGCTGCCGGAGAAGGAATTGTAGGTGCTGTGATGACTGATTCTACCTTGGCAGAAAATTTCCGCTCGATTCTTAACAATCTCAATACGGCCTCAATCAGTAGTAATAAGATGATTCGAGAGCTCAATACATTTACTGCAAAATTGAATACGAAAGGGAATCTATTTAATGATCTCGCGACAGATACGCTTCTGGTAGGGGAGATTAGAAATACGATGGAAAGCTTCAAAGCCACTGCCCAAAACAGTGAGGAGATGACCGAAGAACTGAAAGCAATCACTTCTAAAATTAACTCGGGAGACAATGCGATGGGACTGTTACTCAATGATAAAGAGTTTGCTCAGACTTTAAAAAGCACTATGGAACGTACCGATTCTGCTGCTTATAATCTCAATAGGGGTTTGGAAGCTTTAGAATATACCTGGCCATTCAGAGGAGGTTTTAAAAAGAAGGCAAAAGAAGAAGCCAAATCAGGTAATTAAAAATCACCTTAATTTTTATTATTCAGCCCGTGATCGATCTTATCGCGGGCTTCTTTTTTTTCAGACACGTTAGCCTTTTTGGTTTTGGTAGTTTTTTGTGCAGTTGAGCGCGCGACCATTCTGAAAGGGAAAGAATCTGAATCAATCGAATCATGCACCTTGATCGATATCAGCCCCAACTCTTTACTGAGAAATACGTGATCCAATGGCCATCTGAAAATGGGGATTTTTGCATTAAATGTATTGAAAGTCCCCCTTCCTCTTCTCAGATCGACCAATTTTGAGGCTTTTAGAATAGCTAGGTGGTATGGCTCCAGGCTCAATCATTCATATCTCTGATTACTAGAGTTTGTTTGTTGTAAGTTTTTAATATTGCTCCCGCTAGAAAAATCTCAGCATCCCGATCCTTTCTTTTTGAATTGTTACAAGGTGTGTAGGATGAATGCCATAGATTTTATGGTTTCACCAAATCGAGCAGTTTTTGACACTTTTTGCTGGATTGATATACATTAGCTACAAGAATATGGTTGGAAGAGTCGCTATCAAATTCAACCGAATCAATCATTTTTGTTTCCAGGTGGAGAAAATGGAATCACCTTAACAAGGAGAAATATTGCCGAGCCACCTAGAGTCAAAAGAAAAATCCAATATCCCATTCGGAATGTCTTTGGCGATAAAATAATCCAAAGACAGATGAGAGTTAGGACGACCATCAGTTTAGGAAAGAGTGGTTAATCAAAAAATCCGAATCTGCCAATGATCCCATTTGAGTAAGGAAATCAAGTCAGCAACCATTAAAAAAGTACTGAACATTAGTTGAAAAGTCTAAAGAATTTCAAGCTGTTTTATTGAGTGAGTTCGTCATTTTTATCCATTAAACTAAGATATTTTTCAATTTAAGGAATTCAAATGCCTTAAATTCAGTTTAGTATATATTCCTATTTTTTACATTAAACTTAATAATATGAATCAAGATCATTTTAACATCCGCACAATTTTAAAAACCGACGAAGGTGATTTGAGTTATTGGAGCCTTCAAAAACTCCAAAATTCGGGTAAAAATATCAATCATCTTCCTTTTTCAATTCGAATTCTGTTAGAAAATGCACTTCGGAATTTTGATGATTTTGCGATTACCAAAACTCATCTGGATACGATCCTAGCATGGTCTCCGGAAGCTTCAGACAAAGACATCCCTTTCAAACCGGCCAGAGTATTAATGCAAGATTTCACAGGTGTGCCTGCGGTAGTAGATATTGCTTCCTTGAGATCGGAAGCTAAACGGAAAGGAAAGGATGCAAGCAAAATCAATCCATTGATTCCAGTCGATCTTGTTATTGATCACTCTGTCCAAGTTGACTTTTTCGGTACCAATTACAGCTATGAGAAAAATGTAGAAGTTGAATATGAACGAAATTCAGAACGATACAAATTTTTAAAATGGGCCCAAAAATCCTTTGATAACTTCTCTGTAGTTCCTCCGGGGATGGGAATTTGCCATCAGGTCAATTTAGAGTATCTCGCAAAAGGTGTCACGGTGAAGGATGGAAACGTATTTCCTGACACCCTAGTCGGTACAGATTCGCATACGCCTATGGTAAACGGTATTGGAGTAGTTGGTTGGGGAGTAGGAGGGATCGAAGCTGAGGCAGCTTTGCTTGGTCAACCGATCTACTTTATCATGCCTGAGGTCATAGGATTGAAGCTTTCCGGTAAATTACCTGCAGGAACTACAGCTACGGATATGGTCTTAACCATTACGGAGTTACTCCGAAGACATAGCGTTGTTGGGAAATTCGTCGAGGTTTTTGGACCTGGACTGGATCATCTGTCGGTTCCAGATCGGGCGACTATCTCCAATATGACGCCTGAGTTTGGCTGTACGGTTACTTATTTCCCTATTGATGATCGTACGTTGGACTACATGGGCAAAACCAATCGTTCTGCCTCTCAGATCAAACTAGTAGAGGAATATTGCAAAGCAAATATGCTTTGGCGCAAAGATGAGGATTTGATTAATTATTCATCCGTAGTAGAACTTGACCTCGGGTCAGTAGAATCAACTGTCTCAGGACCAAAACGTCCTCAAGACAAAATCCTATTGAGAAATTTTAAACCACGTTTTGAAGAGCTACTTCAGGAGGCTCATGGTAGATCCTATATTCCAATTGATAAGCGGGAAGAATCTCGCTGGTATACCGAGGGTGGTGGTCAAACCAATCAGACTAGCACGAAGGCGACCAATGTTGGCGTGGAATATGAAACGAAAGTCAAAAATGGCTTAAAAACAATCACCGTAGAACTTCATAATGAGAAATTTGAGCTATACGACGGTTCTATCGTGATCGCAGCTATTACCTCTTGTACCAATACCTCCAATCCGTCTGTGATGCTGGGTGCAGGACTAGTAGCACGAAAAGCACGAGAACGAGGGTTGGATGTGAAACCATGGGTAAAAACCTCATTAGCACCAGGATCTAAAGTAGTGACGGACTATCTCGAGAAGGCAGGATTGTTAGATGACTTGGAAGCCTTGAAATTCCATACCGTAGGCTATGGTTGTACTTCCTGTATTGGCAATTCAGGCCCGCTACCAAGACATATCGCCAAGGCGGTAGAGGATAATGATCTGATAGTGGCCGCAGCGCTCTCTGGCAATCGGAATTTCGAAGCTCGAGTACATCCTCAGGTGAAGATGAATTACCTTATGTCACCTATGCTAGTTGTAGTTTATGCGATTGTTGGTAGGGTTGATGTGGACTTATACAATGAGCCTATCGGTTTTGATCCAAATTTAGAACCGGTATATCTGAAAGACATATGGCCAACTGATGAAGAAATAGCTGAATTCAGCCGAAGGGTTCTCTCACCTGACGATTATGAAAAGAATTACGGGGAGATTTTTGAAGGGGATCACTTTTGGAAGAATCTAGAGTCCGGTGAGGGAGAAATCTATCCTTGGGACGATAGCAGCACTTACATCAAAGAAGCTCCTTTTTTTAAAGATATTTCTTCCGAAGCAACTACACCAAAGAATATAGAAAATGCCCATATCTTACTAAAATTGGGCGATTCGATCACTACAGATCATATTTCACCCGCAGGGTCTTTTACGGATAATTCTCCTGCTGGTCAATATTTGAATAGCCTAGGTGTCCAGCGTCCTGCTTTCAATTCCTATGGATCGAGAAGGGGAAATGACGAAGTGATGGTTCGAGGTACTTTTGCCAACGTTCGGATCAAGAACCAACTCAGCGAGCAGGAGGGAGGCTTTACCAAGTACATACCTGATGGTAAAGAGATGAGCGTCTACGATGCATCTATGAAGTACCAAGAAAAAAATATTCCGCTGATAGTTTTAGCTGGGAAAGAATATGGGTCGGGTTCTTCAAGAGATTGGGCAGCCAAAGGCACCACTTTATTGGGGATCAAAGCCGTGATTGCTGAAAGCTACGAACGGATTCACCGAAGTAATCTGGTAGGCATGGGAGTTCTTCCTCTTCAATATTTACCAGGGCAAAGTGCAGAATCTTTGGGGATAACAGGAAAGGAACAATTCTCGATTTTAGGGATTGCCAAAGGATTGACTCCAGGTCAAAAACTTAAGTTGGTGGTCAAAACTGAGGATCAAACCCGTGAATTAGAAGTCATTTCTCGACTTGATTCACAAGTGGAGATTGAATACTATACGCATGGAGGAATTTTGAATTACGTTCTCAGAGATTTTCTAAAGGATTAATTGCTTTTCATAAGGAAAATTCATCAGATACCCAACTTGAATCTAATTGGAATTGGAAGCCAAGCTTCGATCGGGTTGCCTTCAATGTCGGTGGCAGCGATGAATTTTCCTTTATAAAGTTTTGCTACGCGGACAGCTTCCTCTGCCAGTGATTTGGGTATATTCATGAGGTTGGCTACTTCTATTCGCACAAGATTCGAATCCTGATCTACCAAGAGCACAAGCATGACTGTTCCGGTTTCGCGCAAACTCCTTGCTTGGGTTGGGTATCTAAGATTTTTGATGAGATTTTTTTGCCAGAGCTGCTTGTCTGTAAAAGGTGCCGGTTCGAATTCATTTCGGTCAAGGAAGATTGCCTGATCATTGGCGGCTATTTTATTCTCGTAAGTACTCAAGCCATCAAAAATGACTTCTCCTATAAATACTTCATTTTCATAGTATACTGCGTAGAACTTATTGTTTTCCAGATTTATAGTTTTTTCACTAGATAACTTTCCGTACTCATCAAAGGTCTTAGTGACTTTATGAAGAAAACCTCCTTCTTCATTTATTCCCGTTCGAATGGATTTTACAAGTCTCATTTCCATGTCAAAAAACTCCTCTAGACTTTCATCCTCACTGATTTCATTTAGTAAGGAGTAATAAGCTAAGTTAGCGCTGTCTTTTTCGCCAATTGGATAAAAATGTTGATTTAGCATTTGGAACCTTCGGTCCTGGGCGAAAGAAAAAGTAGCAAAACTGGAAATGAAAAGAATACTGATGATCCGGATAAGATTTTTCTTCATTCTGTTAGAATTTAAAAATTAAGCTAATAAGAATTAAGTTTATTAGAAAATGATTTTTGGAAAGTGGGCACTAGTCCCTTTCATTCTTTTATCCTTTGAGATTAATCCTATTTTTGTGATTCAAACCTTTTGATCAACCTATGAATTCTATAAATCCGACTACCACTGCAGCTTGGGAAAGACTTTCTATCCTTGCTGAAAAATATAAAGAGCTTCAAATCATCTCTCTTTTCGATAAAAGGGAGCGGTTCGAGCGCTACAGCATACAGCTGGATGACATGTTGGTAGATTTTTCTAAAAATCGAGTCAATGATGAAATCATGGATGCATTGCGGGATTTGGCAGAAGAAACTAAGTTACATCAGGCCATCGAATCTATGTTTGGCGGAGAGCATATCAATCAAACGGAAGGAAGAGCTGTACTTCATACTGCTCTTCGCAATAGAAGTGAGCATGGCGTCTTTGTAGATGGACAGGATGTGATGCCAGAAGTGAATGCGGTTTTGGCTCAGATGAAAAAGTTTGCGGGCCTAGTCAATCAGGGCAAATGGCTTGGATACTCCGGTAAACCCATAAAATCATTGGTGAATATTGGAATTGGGGGATCAGATTTGGGCCCAGTGATGGTGACAGAGGCTCTGAAGCCTTACCAAGCTCCTAATTTGGAAATCTTCTTTGTCTCCAACGTAGATGGAACTCATATTGCTGAGACGCTCAAAAAAGTTGATCCTGAGACGACTTTGTTTTTTATCGCCTCAAAGACTTTTACTACGCAAGAGACGATGACTAATGCGCATACGGCAAGAAATTGGTTTCTGGAGCAGGCGAAAGAGGAATCAGCTGTTGCAAAGCATTTCGTGGCACTTTCTACCAATCTGAAAGGAGTAGAGGCATTCGGGATTGATCCTCAAAATATGTTTGCTTTCTGGGATTGGGTAGGAGGGCGTTATTCCCTCTGGTCTGCAATAGGGTTGCCGATTGCCTGTGCGATAGGTTTTTCGAATTTCGAAAAGTTGCTTTCTGGAGCACATGTCATGGATGAGCATTTCCGCCATTCCCAATTCAATCGAAATATCCCTGTTTTGTTGGCTTTAATTGGTATCTGGAATACCAATTTTCTTGGGGCTACTTCTGAGGCGATTCTTCCTTATGATCAGTATATGCATCGATTTGCGGCCTATTTCCAGCAGGGGAATATGGAAAGCAATGGTAAATATGTGAGCCGCTCAGGAGAAAAAGTGAATTATACGACGGGTCCAATTATCTGGGGAGAGCCTGGGACCAACGGGCAGCATGCGTTTTATCAATTGATTCATCAAGGCACTCACTTGATCCCTTGTGATTTTATTGCCCCCGCTATTTCCCACAACCCGATAGGAGACCATCATCAGAAATTACTCTCTAATTTCTTTGCTCAAACTGAAGCCTTGATGAAAGGTAAGTCACTTTCTCAAGTGCGTGAGGAAATGAATAATGCGGGCAAATCCGAAGAAGAAATCACTCATATTGCTCCACACCGAGTTTTTGAAGGAAATCGACCAACTAATTCAATTTTGGTAAAACAAATCACACCATATTCGCTAGGAATGCTCCTTGCGATGTATGAGCACAAAATATTTGTACAGGGAGTAATCTGGAATATTTTCAGTTTTGACCAATGGGGAGTGGAGCTTGGGAAAGTTTTAGCAAATGGAATTTTACCTGAATTAAAAGATCAAAGCGAAGTTGCCTCACATGATGGTTCGACAAATGGCTTGATCAATGTCTATAAAAAAATGAGATAATGTATTTGAGCCGCTGAAGATTTTCAGCGGTTTTTTTTTATAAATCTATACTAAAGTTCCAAAAAAGATCGGGTGACAATGCGGATTTTGCAGGTTTGGTTTCATTCTTGGATGCATATTTGGCAGAAAAGGATGGGAGGGACCATGACTTTTACGATCAGTATAACGGAATCTCCACAATCAAGTATGTATTGGTTTGTTACAAAGAAAATAAACCTGTGGCATGTGGTGCCATCAAGGAATATGGAAAAGATGCAATGGAAGTCAAGCGGATGTTTACGCTGCCTGAGTATCGAGGAAGGGGTATTGCTGGACAGCTTTTAGCCGAATTGGAAAGCTGGGCAGTCGAGCTTGGTGCAAAACGAGTTGTGCTCGAAACAGGCAAAAAGCAGGTGGAAGCGATCAGCTTATATGAGCGAAGTGGCTATAGACGAATTCCCAACTATGGTCAGTACGTATACATAGAAACCAGCGTTTGTTATGAAAAGCCACTCTAGCTTAAAAACTTTCAGATTATTTCAAGATTTTAAATCCAACTGCTTCTATTCCTGAGAGTTGGTCTATTCGCATGTATTGAAGTAAGGTAATGCTGCTTGTTCTCGGATTAAGTTGGAAAGGGACCGTATCATATTTTGTGATCGTATTCCCAAATCCTTTCCCAAGGGGTTTCCCTGATTTGGAATCGAAAAGCGGCATATTCACCAACCTATTCTCTAAAATCAGATTCGAAGAATCCTTGGAGATGATTCGAACATAGCAATTCGAGAACTTATAGGATTCATTAAATCGAATTGCTATTAGGCTTGTTCGAGAAGCTAAATCCAAAGAATTCAAGTCAAAATTAATACTGTCTGTGGCATTCCATTCTGCTGAGTCTAAGCCCTTGAATTCTTCAAAGATCCGATCACCTGAACAGGAGTTCACTCCAAGGATCAAGAAAAGTAACCCAATAGTTCTCAGTTTATTCATTGGAATTGTCATTCGGATTTGGCCCTTGGTTCCTTCTTGGTGGAAACTTCCTTTTTTCCTGAGGTTTTTGCTCTCCCGATTTATTCTCAGCTGTTGGCTTAGGTTTTTGATCGGCAACATTTTGGCGAGCTGGTTTTCCAGGATTGTTTTGCGGTGGGGCTTGATTTCCCTGAGGTGAAGGTTGATCTCTCTGAGTTTTTGATTGGTCCTGCTCACTCTGCGGCTTTTGGCTGCGATTTTTATTTTTATTTCTACGCTTTTGCTGCTGGTCGGCAGGTCTAGGTCGGTTGGTATTATCTGAATTAGCAGTGGTGTTTTCTGCTTTTGCTTGTTCTGGTCTAGGACTAGCCTCAGTACTTCGAGAATTTCTAAGCTTTTTCTTTTTAGGGTTTTTCTTGGCAAACTTCTGATCCAACAATTCCAATTCTAGCGTGGACTTCGCTGCCAGATCTTCTATATCGGTTGCTTTATCTACCTGAAGATTGAAAACCTTAATTCCTTTTTCATTCAATTCCTGAATCTCTTTCACCCGATCGCAAGAGATGGTATGCCAATCATTTTCATTATTGTAGCTGAACCACATCAGTTTTCGGAAGATATCCGTCTTCTGTAATTTTGCAAGACCTGATTCAGTCATCAATGCACGATCTACATTTGGAATATCCTTAATGGCATCCATATAGGTATCTAGCTCATAATTCAAGCAGCATTTTAACCTGCCGCATTGACCACTTAGTTTTCCCGGATTAAGGGAAAGATTTTGATATCTAGCCGCTGAGGTGCTTACATTTTTGAAGTCGACCAACCAAGTAGAGCAGCAGAGTTCACGTCCACAAACTCCGATTCCACCAAGGCGACCAGCTTCTTGGCGAAGACTGATTTGTTTCATTTCGACTCTAATTCGGAACTCTCCCGCAAGGAATTTGATCAATTCTCTAAAATCAACCCGGTCCTCAGCAGAATAGTAAAAAGTCGCTTTAGCATTATCTGCTTGGTATTCGATATCAGACATTTTCATCTTTAAGCCAAGCTCTTCGATGATTTGTCTGGCGCGATACAGGCTCGGGATTTCTCGGTTTTGAGACTCCCCCCAGCGCTCCATGTCTTTTTGATTAGCAACCCGGTAGATTCTCAAAATATTGTCATCATCTCGGATTTTACGCTTTTGCATTTGTAGACGTACCAATTCACCCTGAAGTGAAACGTGCCCAATGTGATGTCCACTTGGCACATCGACTACCACAGGATCTCCTGTATTTAGCTGAAGAAAATCCACATTTCTGTAATATTCTTTTCTTCCTCCCTTGAATTTGACTTCAACGATGTCAAAATTATCTATTTCAGGAATTCCCATATGGCTAAGCCAATCAAAGGAATTCATTTTATTACAATCACTCGTCCCACAAGTACCGTTACTTTGGCAGCCACCAGTTCCTCCTGAGGAAGTGGAGCACGTACTACATCCAGCCATATATATTTATTCACAGGGTTTTCCCTGATCCGTTTTAGGTTTAATTACTTATTTAAATTAAGGATATCCTTGCCGATATCACTTCTGTGGTATGCCTTATTCCATGAAATTTGATTCACGGTGGCATAAGCATTTGCAAGCGCTGATGAAAGATCTGGACCTCGCCCAGTAATTGCTAATACTCGTCCTCCTTGATTGATGAGCTGACCTTGTTCATTTTTCCCGGTTCCAGAATGAAAGATTACGCTTTCTGATTCTGGATCTGGAAGTGATATTTTAAATCCTTTTTCATAAGAACCAGGGTAACCACCGCTTACCATCACCACGGTAGCTGTGTGTTCGGGAGATATTTTCAGTTGATATTCTTCCAAAGTGCCTGTCCCAATACCGCGTAATAAATGTAGAAAATCGCTTGAAATCCGTGGCAAAACAGCCTCAGTCTCAGGGTCTCCCATTCGCACATTGTATTCGATGACCTTGGGCTCACCATCACTATTCATCAAACCTATAAAAAGAAAGCCCTTGTAAGGAATCCCTTCTTTTCGCAATCCATCTACCGTTGGTTTGACTACTTTTTCTTCTACCTTTTTCATAAAGGCCTCATCTGCGAAAACTACTGGACTCACTGCACCCATTCCTCCAGTGTTGAGACCCGTATCGCCTTCACCAATCCGTTTGTAATCCTTAGCCTCGGGAAGAATTTTATAATTCTCACCATCGGTAGCTACGAAAACAGATAGCTCGATTCCAGTCAAAAACTCTTCGATTACCACTTTTGAGGAGGCTTCTCCGAATTTTTGATCTATAAGCATTTCTTTTAGGGAGGCCTTTGCTTCTTCCAGAGTAAGGCAAATCAAAACACCCTTGCCTGCAGCTAGTCCATCTGCTTTTAATACAATTGGAAGATTCTGTTTTTCTAGAAAAGCTAAACCTTTCTCCAGTTCTGAGACGGTAAAGGTCTCATAAGAGGCTGTTGGGACTCCGTTTCTGAGCATAAATTGCTTAGAGAAATCCTTACTTCCCTCGAGTCTAGCACCCATTTCTGAGGGGCCCACCACAGGGATTTTTGAAGTCTCAGGCTGAGCTTGTAGAAAATCGACAATCCCTTTGACCAAAGGTTCCTCAGGACCGACGACCACTAAATCGATGCCTTTTTCTAAAATAAATGATTTGATCACTGGGAAATCTGTGATTCCAAGTGGAATATTTGTTGCTATAGTCGCTGTCCCAGTATTACCAGGTGCCACATATAAATTTGTACAATCGACACTTTGGACGATTTTCCAAGCGAAAGCATGTTCTCTGCCACCGCTTCCCAATAAGAGTATATTCATTGACTCAATTCTATTTTAATTGGCGTGTTGGGAAATGAATTTGATACGGTAAACCCGTAATTCATCTTCTGCGAAATCCTCATCTTCCAATTCTTCTAACGCTGCCTTAATATTATCGGTACTTGCACTCATGAAGTATTCATGGAGGATATCTTCTCGCTCATCATCCATAATATTTTCGATGTAGTAATCGATATTCAATTTTGTTCCACTATAGATAATTTGCTCAATCTCTTGGAGCAACCCAGTCAAAGTTATATTTAGATTCCCTGCTATCTCATCCAAGTCTGTTTTTCGGTCGATCTGCTGAATGATTGATATTTTGACCTTCGATCTTGTACCGGAGGATTTCACGACTACATCAGCAGCAGTCTCGATCTCATTTTCCTCAACGTAAGTTTCTATTAACTTAAGGAATGGAGCACCGAATTTAGCGACTTTTCCCATACCCACGCCATTGATTTGTGCGAGTTCTTCCTTCGTAGTTGGATAGACTGTCGCCATTTCTTCAAGCGATGGATCTTGGAAAATCACATAAGGTGGTAAGCCTTTGGATCGAGCGACTTTCTTTCGTTCGGCCTTAAGAAGTTCAAATAACTTTTCGTCGTAAGCTATTCCCGCATTTATTATTATTTCAGCCTGCTCATTCTCCACCTCCGCGTCAAAATCATGATCTTTATAGAGATCGATCTCATAGGGGTCTTCCATGAAAGCTTTTCCTTTCGGAGTCAATTTAAGAACCCCGTAGCTTTCAATATCTTTTTCCAAGAAATCCTTGATCATAGTTTGACGAATCACTCCGATCCATGTTTTCGAAGTGTGATCAACCCCTGCTCCGAAAATAGGTAATTTATCATGTTTGTAGCTTTCTACATAATCGGTTTTTTCTCCCACCAAGACGCTGACTAAGTGGTCTAATCTAAACCGTTCATTGGTCTGTTTAGCAGCTTCCAAGACTTTCAAGGCAAGATCCATTCCTTTGAAAGTTTCCCGATCACGCTTACAATTGTCGCAAAATCCACAATCATCATCCATAGTCTCACCGAAGTAATTCAGGATAAATTTTCTACGACAGACGCCAGTTTCGGCGAAAGCAGCCATCTCCTGAAGCAAGATTCTTGCATTTTCTCGCTCAGTTACTGCCTTGTCTTTATTGAATTTGTCCAGCTTGACGATGTCCTCGTATTTGTAAAACATCAGACAATGACCCTCTAATCCATCCCGACCTGCTCGACCAGTCTCCTGATAGTAGCCTTCTAAAGATTTTGGCACATCGTAATGAATCACATAGCGGACATCCGGCTTATCGATTCCCATCCCAAATGCAATGGTGGCAACAATGACGTCCAATTCTTCATTTAGGAAATCATCCTGGTTTTTTATACGAATAGCAGAATCCAAACCGGCATGATATGGTGCTGCATTAATCTGATTGACTCTGAGCAGTGCAGCGATTTCTTCCACTTTCTTTCTACTCAGGCAGTAAATGATTCCCGACTTGCCCTTATGACCTTTGATAAACTTAATCAGGCTCTTCTTGGACTCATTCTTGACCTTTGGACGAACCTCATAGAATAGATTAGTCCGGTTGAAGGAGGATTTGAATAAATCAGCTTCTTCCATTTGAAGATTTCGCTGTATATCCTGCTGGACTTTTGGTGTCGCAGTAGCAGTTAGTGCGATAATCGGAAGAGTGGGCGCGATCAGGGCGACAATGGACTTGATACGGCGGTATTCCGGACGGAAGTCATGCCCCCACTCTGAGATACAATGTGCTTCATCGATCGCCACAAAGCTGATTTTCGCTTTCTTTAAGAATTCGATGTTTTCTTCTTTGGTCAAAGATTCCGGGGCGACATAGAGCAGTTTGGTTTTTTGGCTCAGGACCTCGTTTTTGACTTTGGTGGACTCTGATTTATTGAGCGTAGAATTTAGGAAATGTGCATTGATACCCAGGGCGTTCAGTTGATCAACTTGATTTTTCATCAGAGCGATCAAAGGCGAAATAACGATAGCCGTTCCTTCGTTGACTACAGCGGGCAACTGATAACAAAGTGATTTGCCAGCCCCTGTAGGCATTATTACAAACGTATTTCGTTTGTTCATCAGGTTGTCGATGATAATTTCCTGATTTCCACGAAACTGACTGAAGCCAAAGATTTTTTTAAGCTCTGCTTTTACTTTTTCTTCCACGTTGAAAATGAATAAGGGTAACGAAATCCTTTAAAAAAAGAATCACTAATAAGTTTATACCTTTGTTTGAACAGGTTCCAAACTCAGGTAAGATTGAATTTAGCTAAAAATATTAGAAGTATAGCCACAAGTGTCCTTCAAAATGAAGCACAAGCTATCTTAAACCTTGTAAATTTTTTAGATGAGGATTTTGACTCTTGTGTTGCCCGAATTTTAGCCTCCAAAGGTAGAGTTGTTGTCACAGGAGTAGGGAAAAGTGCCATAATTGCCAATAAAATTGTGGCGACACTGAATTCTACCGGAACCCCAGCACTTTTTATGCATGCCGCAGATGCAATTCATGGTGATTTGGGAATGATCCAATCCGAAGATGTGGTTATCTGTATTTCTAAAAGTGGGAATACACCTGAAATCAAAGTGTTGGTTCCGCTTCTCAAGAAATCCGGTTCCATTTTGGTTGGGTTGGTCAGCAATACTGATAGCTACTTAGCTACGCACGCCGATTACGTTTTGAATGCAACAATCGGTGAAGAGGCTTGTCCACATAATCTTGCTCCTACTACTAGCACTAGCGCACATTTGGCCTTGGGAGATGCTTTGGCAGTTTGTTTATTGGAAGCTAGAGGATTCACTTCAGAGGATTTTGCGAAATACCATCCGGGAGGCACATTAGGAAAACAACTTTATCTAAAAATAGAAGATGTATTGGGTAAAGATCAAATTCCTAAAGTGAGCCAAGACTCAGGATTGACCGATATTATCATGGAAATATCAAGCAAACGCTTGGGCGCCACTGCAGTGGTGGATCAAGAGGATAGACTCATAGGAATCATTACCGATGGGGATCTTCGAAGAATGCTCCAGAAGACGCTTGATATCCAATCCCTGAAGGCTATTGATATTATGACAGTGAATCCAAAAACTATAGCCAAAGATGAGTTTGCTGTTAAAGCTTATAATTTAATGCGGAACCATAATATTACACAATTGGTAGCCATGGATGGAGAGAAAATAGCAGGATTTGTCCATATTCATGAA
>CAWUWQ010000318.1:0-13320 GCA_963926065.1 uncultured Algoriphagus sp. | reverse complement strand
GAATTACAATGGGGGCAGATCCAGAATTGGGGCTATTAGATCGAACAATTATCACACTTCAATATTGGCAAAAAGGGTTTTTCGGATTACTTGAATTTACGCTTCAAATGATGATGGTTCTGGTTTGTGGCTATTGTCTTGCACTAGTTAAGCCTGTTCATTCGCTTCTAAAGAAAGTGTCTTATCTCCCACAAAATCAAATTCAAGCAGTCCTCCTCACTGCTCTAATTACTTGCTTTTCGGGCTTGATTAATTGGGGATTTGGCTTAATTGTAGGTGCGGTTCTAGCGAGATTTATGACCATCTCGCAAAAAGAACAAGGTTTGCAATCCAATCCAGTATTGCTGGCCTCCGCGGGGTATTTGGGAATGGCGGTTTGGCATGGAGGGCTTTCTGGTTCAGCTCCTCTAAAAGTTGCTGAACCTGACCATTTCTTAGTTAATAGCTTAGGGGTGATTCCAGTTTCTGAAACTATTTTTAGCGGATTTAATATTTTCATAACTGGTGGATTGGTGATTGTTTTTTTGGTGGTCTTGATGCTGTTTTCTGTTTTGGATAAACCAAAAAATATAATCCTGAAAGCACATCCACTACTGCCAATTTCCCCAGGAATCGTGTGGGGATTAGGTTCCTTTGTGGGGTTAGTAATTTTAGTTTTATGCTTAATTACAGCTTTCAAAGCAGATTCAGCTTGGGCCGTGATTAATTTGAATTTTGTAATATTCTTATTATTCGGTTTAGCACTAGTAGCATATAGAACTTTGGATCAATTTACTGAGGCGGTGGGGTCAGGCATTAAAAGTTCGGTTGACATTTTCATTCAGTTCCCTTTTTACGCAGGTATTCTAGGGATAATGACCAGTTCTGGATTGATTCAAAGCGCATCTGAATTTGTACTTATAACCACGCCGAAAGAATTGATTCCTTATTTCACTTTAGCTTCTGCGGCTTTGGTTAATCTTCTGATTCCTTCGGGAGGAGGTCAATGGGCTATTCAAGGGCCGATATTGGCAGAAACCGCACTTTCCTTGAATTTGCCTTTGGGGAAAATGGTAATGCTTTTCTCCTATGGAGACCAGATTAGTAATCTGCTTCAGCCTTTTTGGGCACTTCCGCTTCTATCTATCACTGGAGTTTCAGCCAAGTCGCTATTTAAGTATTGCTTTTGGTTGTTTGTAGCTGGAATTACTTTTTTGAGCCTCAGTATTTTTCTATTTTTTTAGGAATAAGAGTATAAAATCATTTTAAATTAGGATAAAGGGGGGCTAGATGGAGATGTATGGCTACTTATTATAAGCCTAACTTTCTATATTTGTCTTCCCTAAAAAAAGAATCTTTTATCTAACTAAAAATCCCTATAAAATGGCTTTTGATATAAATATGATCAAAGAAGTATATGCGAGATATCCAAAGCGGATCGAAGCAGCCAGAACACTTGTTGGCAAACCACTTACTTTGACAGAGAAAATTCTTTATGCTCACCTTACCGAAGGAGCCGCTACACAGGCTTACGAACGCGGGAAATCTTATGTTGAGTTTCAGCCAGATCGAGTGGCTATGCAAGATGCTACTGCTCAGATGGCACTTTTACAATTCATGCAGGCTGGAAAAAATCAGGTTGCAGTACCTTCTACAGTGCACTGCGATCACTTGATTCAAGCTGAAGTTGGGGCAGTGACTGATTTGGCAAAAGCCAATGATAAAAATAAAGAAGTTTATGACTTCCTATCTTCTGTATCAAATAAATATGGCATTGGTTTTTGGAAGCCTGGAGCAGGTATTATTCACCAAGTAGTTCTTGAAAATTATGCTTTCCCTGGAGGAATGATGATTGGAACAGATTCTCATACACCAAATGCTGGCGGTTTAGGAATGGTTGCAATTGGAGTCGGTGGGGCTGATGCTTGTGATGTAATGGCTGGTCTTCCTTGGGAACTTAAATTTCCAAAACTGATCGGTGTTAAGTTGACTGGAAAAATGTCAGGTTGGACTGCTGCAAAAGATGTTATTTTGAAAGTTGCCGGCATCCTAACTGTAAAAGGTGGAACCGGTGCTATTGTTGAATATTTCGGTGAGGGAGCAAGGTCGCTATCAGCAACAGGAAAAGGCACTATCTGCAATATGGGTGCAGAGATTGGTGCTACCACATCAATTTTTGGATACGATGAGAAGTCAGCTGCCTACCTTAAAGTAACTGATAGAGCGGATATTGCCGAATTAGCGGATGGCATCGCAGCGCATTTAACTGGTGACGATGAAGTATATGCAAACCCTGAAAAATATTTTGATCAGGTAATTGAAATCAATTTATCTGAACTTGAGCCACATGTGAATGGACCATTTACTCCTGATTTGGCTTGGCCGATTTCTAAGTTTGCTGCTGCAGTTAGAGAAAACGGTTGGCCAGCAAAACTAGATGTAGGATTGATAGGGTCTTGCACAAATTCCTCTTATGAAGATATTTCAAGAGCAGCATCTTTAGCACAGCAAGCTGTAGATAAGAAGCTTGTTGCAAAATCTGAGTATACAATTACCCCTGGATCTGAGCAGGTTAGATTTACAGTGGACCGAGATGGCTTCCTAGACACATTTGGAAAAATGGGAGGTGTAGTGCTAGCTAATGCTTGTGGACCATGTATTGGACAGTGGGCTCGACATGGAGCAGATAAGCAAGAGAAAAACTCGATTATCACTTCATTCAATAGAAACTTCGCGAAACGTGCAGATGGAAATCCAAACACCCATGCCTTTGTAGCTTCTCCCGAAATTGTAACAGCTCTGGCCATTGCTGGGGATCTTACTTTTAATCCTTTGACTGATTCGCTTACTAATGCGGAAGGTCTGCAAGTGAAGTTAGAAGAGCCTACAGGACTTGAACTTCCTCCTTTAGGATTTGCTGTCAAAGATGCAGGGTTCCAAGCGCCAGCAGAAGATGGGTCACAAGTGACTATCTCTGTAAGCCCAACTTCGGACCGTTTGCAGCTTTTGGAATCTTTCAAAGCTTGGGAAGGTACAGACTTGAAAGGTTTGAAGCTTTTGATCAAAGCAAAAGGAAAATGTACAACTGATCATATCTCTATGGCTGGGCCATGGTTGAGATACAGAGGTCACTTGGATAATATTTCCAATAACATGTTGATTGGAGCGGTAAATGCATTCAATGATAAAACCAACTCGGTAAAAAATCAGCTTAGCGGAAGCTATGGTGAGGTGCCAGCTACACAACGTGATTATAAAGCTGAAGGGATAGGATCGATCGTTGTAGGTGATGAAAATTACGGAGAAGGATCATCAAGAGAGCATGCTGCAATGGAACCGAGATTCCTTGGTGTTCGTGCTATTTTGGTAAAGTCATTTGCTAGAATACACGAGACAAATTTGAAGAAACAGGGAATGCTAGGGTTGACCTTTGCTAATCCATCAGACTATGATTTAATCCAAGAGGATGATACAATTGATATCCTTGGTCTAACTTCCTTTGCTCCGGGAATGCAACTTCAAGTAGCGTTTAATCATGCGGATGGGTCTTTTGATACCATTTCTGTGAATCACACCTATAATGAAGGTCAAATAGAATGGTTCAAAGCTGGTTCTGCACTTAACTTGATTAAGGCTGGACTTTAGTTATAATCTAGCGTAAAAACAATAGAAAGCCGCGATCAGTCTGATTGCGGCTTTTTTTTAACTAGTCAAGCATTGAAAACTATTAGAAATTCACTCTTAATCCTTTTTCTCTTGAGCAGTATTTCGGTTCTGGGACAAGAAAAGGTGGAACGGGAAGTTAGAGTAAAGGAGCACCAAGTTCCAATGGAGGCTAGGAAATGGTTAAAGGATGCATTTGAAAAGATTAGGAAGCCCAAATGGTACAAAGAGTTCTCAGAACTTGGTTATTCCTTTGAAGCAAAGTTTAAACTCAAAGATCGATTCCATAGTGTTGAATTTGATTCGCTGGGAAATATGTTGGATGTGGAAATAGAAATCGAATGGGAGGGCTTGTCTGATGAGGTCAAAGCAAATTTATCCTCTCATTTTGTAGGGACACTTCGAGGGTTTAAACTGGAAAAGATTCAAATTCAATACAGCGGTTTACCTGCAGATTTGGAAGATTTTTTTGATGAGGAAGAGACTGATGGAGTTTTGATTCAATTTGAAATTGAATATCAAGCAGAAGATCAATCGAAAGTAATTCGACTTTGGGAAGGTACTTTTTCTTCTGATGGCAAATTTCTAGCTCAAAGGCGGATTGTAGTTCGAGAGATATTTAATCTTTCCTTTTGAAATGAGAGCTTCCTTTTTTGTGTTCATTCTTCTTTTTGTTGGATCTGCAAGCAAAGCCCAAAACCAAGTATTCTTTACTGGATTTTTTCCGGAGGCCTCAATCACAAAAAAGTTGAAGAACGAAAACAGAATCAACTTTAAATTTGAAAACCAGCATGTTATTTATGATAATAATAGAGAGGATTCGAAACAACTTGAGCTCAAGCATTATCGGACAGATTTGATGTCTTTTTATGATTGGAGACTGAGTCCTACTAAGAGTTTTGCATTAGGCGTTTTTCATCGCTTTCAGGAAGGTTCGGATGCCAATCGAATTATCCAACAATACGGATTATTCCAAAGACGTAGAAATCTAAGAATAGCACATCGATTTCGTACTGACCAAACATTTACAAAAAGAGAGAAGGTAGAAGTCCGGTTGAGATATAGATTAGCTTTAGAAATCCCTCTGAATGGAACTACTCTTGATCCTGGAGAGTATTATTTGGCAATTTCAAATGAACCTATTTTTAGCTACCAGGCTCGAGCAGTTGAATTGGAAAATAGAGTGATTTTTTCTCTGGGAAAACTCATCCAAAATGGTAAAAGATTGGAGTGGAGTGTAGATTACCGTACGGATGGATATGTGGAAAAGCCACTAAGAACCCGACTTTGGGCTAAAGTGGGATATTTTTACAGTTTTTAAAATATTTTCCAATTCAAAACGTAAAAAACTTGTTGTGAAATACAAAATGATGTATGTTTGCGATTGTAGATCACCGTCTACCTAATCAATTTCATAATTCAAATGTCTAAAGATTAGCAACAGAGCAATTTCATGCAGGAAAGGGGTATAAACAGTACGTTCAAAAAACTAATCTACGAATCATCTGAGATGGTATTTCTCGCGGATGATACATACCCCTATAATATATTTTATGCGAATGAGGCTTTTGAAAATGCCATTGGTAATACGCTAGAAAACCGAACTCTAGCTGGGTTAGGTCTTGATATTAATGCCTACATATTTAAGGAGGAGTTGATTTTAACGTATGATGAAAAATATTTTGGATTTCGACTCGAACTTCCTCAAAATAGTGTCTCAAATTATTTTCTATTCTACAAAGGGATAGTACTTCAAAAATCAGGGCAACCTACTCAGAAAGAAACGAAGCTATTTTTTAAATCGACTCTTGACCTCATCGGAATAGGAAGACATGATTTCCTGACTTATCTCAATCAAGCAATTCTACCGATTCTTGGCTACCAACCTGAGGAGTTGCTGAATACTCCGCTATGTGATTATATCCAGAAGAATGATCTAAAATCACTTAAAAAACTTTGGAAAAGATCAGAAGGACAAGAAGAATTATTTAAAAAAATACGATTTAAGGCAAAGGATAACTCTTGGAAGTCATTGGAATGTTCATTTCAGTTTTCAGAGGAGAATTTCTTCGTAATTGCAAGGGATATAACCCGTTTGGAAATTGAAAAAAATAAACGCAAACAGCTCGCTCAACTTAAAAAAGACACTATTAATCATTCAAGTGTTTTCTCTTGGGAATATAAGTCTGATAAACACAGGCTTTATTTTGAACCTGCGGGAGCAAATCTTTTAGGAGTTTCGCGAGTTATTGAGAAAGATCAGTTTGCAAACAGTTTTGAGAAACTTGTCTTTGAACTCTTTGAAAATGCTTTCCTTAAAAACATTGATAATTCGATAGATTCTGAATTTTCTTTTGATTTTTCTAGTGATACAGAAGACTATATCTCAATCACAGGTGTTATTTCATCATTTGATTCAGAACCAGGTGATCTGATAGGGCTCGCTTGGGATTCAACTAAAAAGTTGGCTTTCGAAAATAAGATCTCTCTTCTAGAAACGCTGATAACCAATTCACCTGATTCTCTTCTCATTGTCAAATTTACCGGAGAAGTTCTCATTTGCAGTAATGAAGCAAAAATGCTTTTGGGCTTCAGCAAAGAGGAAGAACTCAATCATCTTCAGCAACTAGATGTAGTTTTTGAAGAGGAGAATTTATGGAAAGAGTGGGTGCAGATGGCTGAAGCAGGAGGTTTTAGTCAACGATTCTCTTCGCTTCTTATAAGTCATACCGGGAAGCAATTGACTTTGGAAATTTCATCCAAACTAAATGAAATCGAAGCTGAAAAGTATATTTCACTTTCTTTCAAAAATATTTCAGAAAAAGTAAGTCTTGAGAAAACTCTAGAGGCTAGCAGTGATTTCTTGACCAATCTAACCGAGCAAGTGCCAGGTGGATTGTACCAAATGGTGCTCGATCAAGAAGGGAAAATGAGTTTCGCATTTCTTTCAAAGGGAATTGGCTCAGTTTTAGGTCTGGATTCAAAAGAAATGGAATCCTTCACAGATATTTCATTGGCGATATCACGAGTTCACCCACTAGATTTACCTAATGTTATTACTAGTTCAGTCGCGTCTGCTAGGAAGCTAGAACCTTGGCAGTGTCAGTTTAGAGTGAAGTCAAAACCTGATTCCAACGATTATCGATGGATACTGGGAGCAGCACGGCCTCAGTCGTTAGAGAATGGGGATATGGTTTGGTATGGATATTTAACTGATATCAGTAGCCAAAAAGAGTTTGAGATTAAATTGAATGAAGCGAAGCTTGCTGCAGAGAAAGCTAATCAGATCAAGTCTGACTTCTTGTCTATGATTAGCCATGAATTACGAACACCTTTAAATGCTATTTCTGGATCGACCTATTCCTTACTTCAAGATGATCATTCCAGCGGACAAAAGTCAGCATTAAATACCATCAATTTCGCAGTAGATAATTTGATCATTATGATCAATGATTTGTTGGATTTCCAAAAGATTGAGGCTGGAAAATTAACGATCGAGCGAAATCCTTTCAATCTTCAGGAGTTCTTAAATCAAATTATTAAGGGACTTTCATTTCATGCAAATGACAGTAAGAATACCCTGAGCTTGAAAATTTCGGAAGGATTGGATTTGATGGTTATGGGAGATAAGACAAGACTTTCTCAAGTGTTAAACAACTTAATTACTAATGCACTGAAATTCACCGGCGAAGGCGAGGTGGATTTAAAGGTCAATTTGGTTGAGGATGATAAGAACTTCGTCAAAGTTCACTTTGAGGTGCAGGACACTGGAATTGGTATAGCTCTAGAAAATCAGCAGAAGATTTTTAACGATTTTGATCAAGTCAAGCCAACATTTTCTACCAAATACGGAGGCACTGGTCTGGGGCTTTCAATTACTCGAAAGCTTTTGAACCTGATGGGGGGACAAATTGCTTTAGAATCCCAAGTCGGGAAAGGAAGTAGATTCTTTTTTACACTAGAGTTTGAAAAGGATGCCACTATTATAAGCGAGAAACCACCAACCAATGGAACATCTATTTCGCCAACAACGCTTCACCTATTGATGGCTGAGGATAATGATGTCAATGCATTAGTATTGGGAAAAATCATCAAGAAATGGGGATTTACCTACGATCGTGTACTTAATGGGCAAGAAGCGATAGATCGTTTTCCAAACATCCCTTATGATTGTGTGTTGATGGATATTCAAATGCCTGTTATGGATGGTTTTGATGCTACGATTGGAATCAAGAAGATCTCTGATACGCCGGTGATTGCTCTTACTGCCGCTGCAAAACTTGAGATTATGGAACGAATTGACGAATGTGGCTTCGATGGATTTGTAGCCAAACCAATTGATGCTGCTGAACTTCTCAAGAAAATAAGAGAGGTGATTTCGATTAAGAATTAAAGAGATTGAGCTTTATCAAAATATTCTTTAACCAAATCCATCTCTGGATAATCCCCCATCAATTCATTCAAGTAGCTTAAAGCGGATATCTTATCGCCTTTCATGACGAAGTATATTCCTTTATTCCTCAAAGAAAATGGATTTTTTGCATCCATTTTGATGCTTTGATTAATTAGCTCAAGTCCGTCTTCCAATCTACCTAAATACAAGAGATAAAGTCCTTTATTATTATAGTAATATGCCTGCCGATTATTTAGTGTGATTGCCTTATCCACAGCATCTAAAGCAGATTTGTATTCGCCCTCTTCGAAAAAAATCATCGAATAGGTATTGTGAATATTTGGTTCGGTTGGATTGATGACTTCGGCTTTTTCTAGGAGGGTTTTTGCTGATTCGAAGTCTTTTAAATAAAAAAAGATCGTAGCCTGATTGACAATTAAGTCAGAATTTTCAGGGTCTAATTCAGTAGCTTTTTGAAACTCTACAAGAGCTTGAGCTAGATTTTTTAGCTTTTCTTCAACCAAGCCAGAAAGAAAAAAGCTTTCCCAGTTGTCAGGTTCAAGCGATTTTAATTTGTCGGCATCTTCTCTTGCTTTATAAAACTCCCCATTATCTAAGTAGCTTAATCCGCGCTGGAAATAAGCATCTGCGAAATCAGGTTGGTATTGAATGGCAAGACTGAAATCTGAAATTCCCTCTTCTATTTGAATTAGAAGAATATGTGCAAGGCCTTTGTTGTAATAAGCATCGACATAAGTACTGTCTAACTCCAATGCCTCAGCATAAAATTCGAGTGCTCCTCTAGCATCGTTTTCTTTCAATTTTTCATTCCCCTTGAGGAGAAATCTTCCTTTTTTATCATCTAATGAATCACATGATAATAGAGAAAATAAGAATAAAAGAATCCAAATTTGATTAGTCTTCATTGTTTAGTTTTAATTCCTTTTCATTTGATTTTTCTTCACCAAGTAGGATAGCAAAGGGCTTTGTATCTTCATTCCATTCGAAGATTTGACGAAGTAAAGCCATTACTGGAATAATCAGGATCATTCCTGCTACTCCCCAGATCGATGCACCGATAAGTAAACCGACTATGGTTATGAATGGATTGAGATTTACATTTCCACCGACGATCTTTGGAGTAAGAATATTTCCTTCTATAAATTGGATAATCTGATAACAGACTATAACTGCTATTGGATAGAAAAGACTGTCTTTTGTCAAAAATGAATAGGCCATCGGCAGTAAAGCACCTAAAAATGGACCTACATAGGGTATGATATTCAAAATTGCACCGATTACCGCAAAGAAGATGGCATGCTTAATTCCGAGTGAAGTAAAAGCAATAAGATTAAGTATGATCAAAATACCCATTACTTTAACCACTCCGACTATATAATTGATGAGTAATTTCCTCAATTCCACTATCCTAGACTCAACTAATTCCGCATTACTATCTCGATAGATTTTTAGAATTACATTGACAAAATGATCACGATATAAGAGCAAGAAAAACATAAACACCACTATCAATAAAATCCCTGATAAAGAACCAACAGCACCTAAAGCAAAGTTTGTTATCGTATCGGTGTTTTGGCTGAGTAGAGATAAGAGATATTCTCCGTTTGCTTTCTCAACGATTTCTGCTTTAAATCCAAAAGAGCTATAAATCCAAGAATCAATTTCCCCTATGTAATTATCGATTTTACCGGATACGTCTTGAAAATCATGCCGGAAGTTGGCTATTGTAGAGAAAACAAAGATTATCAAGCCTGCAACAAATGTTATCATAGCAAGCATGGAAATAAGTGTAGAAAGTACTCTTGGAAATCTCTTTGATTCTAGCCAGTTGGATAATGGAGTAAAAAGCACAGCAAAAAATGCTGAAAGAAAAAACGGTATCAAGAGACTTTTTCCAACTATTAAGAAAAACACTAAAACAATGATGAAAACCATCACTGATAATGCCTTTAAATAGGTCGGTAGATATAAACTGTTTTTCGCCATAGTATCTATGTTTCTACAAAATCATTTCTTACTGATTTGCGATTAGCCCAGCTCGCTTCAACAATGCTTCTTGCTTAGGTGCTCTTCCTCTAAAATTCAAGTATAAAATTTCAGGATGCTCTTTTCCTCCAGCTGCTAAAATATTTGCTTTGAAGGAATCGGCTGTTTCTCGATCGAAGATCCCTTTTTCTTGAAATAGCTCAAAAGCATCTGCATCAAGTACTTCTGCCCACTTATAACTGTAGTATCCTGCAGAATATCCGCCTTGGAAAATATGAGAAAACGAAGTGCTCATCAAGGTGCCTTCGGCTTTTGGTAAGAGGTCAGTCTTGCTCATTACTTCTTTTTCAAAATCGAAAATATTTAAAATTGTTTCTGGATCATGACTGTGATATGCCATATCAAGTAACCCAAAACTCAACTGCCTTAATGTCTGATACCCTTGCTGGAAATTTGAGGCATTCTTGATTTTTTCAATCAATTCCTCCGAGATTTTTTCACCACTTTGATAGTGGGTTGCAAATAGATCTAAGCAATCTTTCTCGTAGCACCAGTTTTCAAATATTTGACTTGGGAGCTCTACGAAATCCCAAAAAACACTAGTTCCGGAAAGTGATTCATAATTCCCATCTGCAAGCATACCGTGGAGCGCATGTCCAAACTCATGAAATAGCGTTGTCACCTCATTGAAAGTAAGCAGACTTGGCTTTGATTTGGTAGGTTTGGTGAAGTTGCAAACAATGGATACATGTGGCCTTTCGATTTGCGATCCGGTTTTCCACTGACCTTTGTAGCTTGTCATCCAAGCGCCATTTCGCTTACCTGCTCTAGGAAAAAAGTCTGCATAGAAAACAGCTAAATGTGCTCCGCTTTCATCTTTGACTTCGTATGCTGTAACGTCTTTGTGGTAAACTGGGATAGACTTATTGGGAATAAATTCGAGTCCAAATAGTTTTTTCGCAGTATGGAAAACGCCATCTACGACTTTTTCTAATTGGAAAAAGGGCCGAAGCAACTCATCATCTAAGGAATATTTCTCTTTCTTCAATAATTCAGAATAATAGGCAAAATCCCATTTTTCGATTTTTTCAAGTCCATCTAATTTTTTAGCGAATTCAGCTAATTCTCCTAATTCTACTTCCGCTTTTGGCTTCGCTTTTTCCAATAGTGAATCTAAGAAGGATAAGACCTGCGTAGGTGTTTTGGCCATTCGCTCTTCCAATACAAAATCAGCATGACTGGCATAGCCCAAAAGTTTTGCACGTTGATTTCTAAGCTTTAGAAGCTTTTTTATTACTTCTTGATTGTCTAATTCATCGCCTTTGGCACATTTTGTACCAGCTGCCATAAATAGCGTTTTTCGTAAAGTCCGATTTGTGGCATAGGTCATTGCTGGGATATAGCTCGGGTAATCAAGCGAAAAAGCCCATTGACCCAATTGTCCTTTTTCCTCAGCCAATTGTGCCGCGGCCTCTTTTATTCCGTCAGGAAGACCTTCAAGCGAAGATTCCTCATATTCAAAATGTATAAAACGATTGGTTTCCTTCAAGACATTTTCCCCAAAATTCAATGAGGTTTGGGCTAGTTCCTGATCGATGTCACGAAGCTTTCCGGCCTCCTCTTCAGTTAGCTTTGCACCATTTCGGGCGAATGACTTGTAAGTTTTCTCCACCAAAGTCAATTGCTCTGGACTGAGATTTAATTCTTTTCGTTGGTTATAAACTTGAGAGATTCGCTCAAAAAGAATTGTATCTAATAAAATATCATTGCCATGAGAGGTGAGGAGAGGGGAGATCTCCCTGGCTAATTTTTGGATTTCATCATTTGTTTCGGCGGAATTCAGGTTAAAAAAAACCGCACTGATTCTCCCTAGCAATTTTCCGGATAGATCGAGGGCTTCGATTGTATTCCCGAATGTCGGAAGTGACTGAGCTTTTATTTTTTCAATTTCTGCTTTTCCCAGTTGGATAGCTTGCGTGATGGCAGGAAGGTAATCAGTAGGTTGAATCTGATCAAAAGGGGCAGTTCCAAAAGGAGTATCAAATTCTACTAATAAAGGGTTATGCATGAAGGAATTAATTTTTAATTAAACCGGAGCTTTGATAGGTGGTTTGATTAAACCATCCACAGCTTTTAATTTGATTTGTAATTTAGCTAATTGATCTGAGAAGCTTTCCCACATCCAAGTTTGATGAGGAATATTCTGGCCGGTTTGAAGATGTTTTTGATGAGATTCAAAACCCCCAACCCAAAGAAAGCAACAGCTCGATTTACAGCGATCCAAAACTTCTGAGCATCGTAATACTCTTGCAGATCTTGCCCTTCTTTGGTACTATTTCCTATTCGGATTTTGTCTATCTATTCCTTTCCCAAAATCAATTTCAGTTCACTATCATAAAGATACAAGATTCGTTTTCATGTTCGCTGAGCAAATATCAAGTCTGCAATTTTTTCTTGATTGCTCGGTGACAAATCAGAACTAGCCCGATAGCCATAAGTTAGTGCTAGATTAACTCCATTGTATCGATTATTTAAAAGGTAATAGCTATGTTGAAAATATAGAATTGAGCTCTCCAAGTGGATATCTCCTTCTCCCTTTTCAAATAGTTTTTTTTCAATTGCCCCAGCAGAAGAGACTGTCTCCGGATTATTGGTATGGGCTAAATTAATAGATTGAATAAGTTTCAGAGACTCGTAAAGTGAGGTGACCAAATCAGGTAGTGCAGTCTTGTAAGTAGTAAAAGCAATGCGATGTACAAAATTCAGATCCTTTTAACCTTGGTTGAGGCTGGATAGTTGTGCCACGGTTTGGAATAGGGCTTTTGCTTTCACAAAATCCTTTTCATTAATAGAATTTTCCGCCTCTTGAATGATTATGGAAAGTGAGTCTCCTTTTTTTGATTTTTCAGTTAATGGAGTATCTGGAGTTTGATCAATCGTGTCTTTTATTTCATCCTGAATTATGGGGGGAATTAGAGAGTTTAAGTAAGTATATACAGGGCTGTAAGGTTCCTGTTTTGCGATTACGGTATCAATCAATTAACCTAAGGCTCTCCAAAATCGCTCCACCTCCTCATAATCAATGGCATCGTCAAGATGCTGATAACTGGTGATGAGAATATGTTTAAGATCAAATGGATAGATTAATTTATCCTCAGAAATCACAATAGTCGTAAACGCTCTTAGTGCATGGCGAACACCAAGTTCATAGATGGCATTGGGAATAGCGGTTGATAAATCAGCAATCACTAAATCGGATTTCAGAAGCTCTTGATACA